>NZ_JAQNCS010000004.1:0-158491 GCF_049472655.1 Deferribacter abyssi | reverse complement strand
ATACTTTTGCTTTAATAGTTAATTTCAGTTTCATAATCAACCCTCTAATATTTTTATTTAAATAAAATATATGGACATAAATTAATTATAAAATAAATAATAAAATGCATCAATATTTTTCTACTTTTTTAATTATGAGAGAAGTAATTTTAAAGCGAAAATTATTATACATACTAATACAACTTTTTGAATAAAGTTATGCCCTTTTTCAACAGTAACTTTTGTACCAAGAAGAGCACCTATAATATTACCAATACCAAGAATTATTCCTAAGATGAAGTCAACTTTGTTGTTTAGTATAAATATTACCAGTGCAAAAACTGTGAATACCATAATAACAAAGGTTTTTATTGCGTTTCCTTCTACAAGATTAAAACCAGTAAGTGATATGCCAGCAAGAATAAGAAAACCAACTCCTGCTTGAACAAAACCACCATAAATACCTATGAGTGTAAAAACAATGAATATAACAATTTTTCTAGAGAGAGAGTATTCAATATTTCTTGATTGTAAATTTCTTACAGGGCTTAGTATAGAGATGAATGTTATAACTATCATAATTATGGCGAGGTATTTTTTAAAAGCAGTATCACTAATAATTGTGGCAAGATAAGCTCCAAAAATAGCTCCAATAGTGGCAGGAATAGATACTGCAAGGGCAAAATTTAGATTAAAAACCTTGTATTGATTAAACTTTTTGACAGCAAATAAGGATTGTAGAAAAACGCCGAGCCTGTTAGTACCGTTTGCCACAGTAGGTGGTAAACCCATAAATATAAGCAAAGGAATAGTAAGAAATGAACCTCCTCCAGCCATAACGTTGATAAATCCAGAAACTATGCCAACTATAAATAGTAAAATTTCTAACATAGATTAAAAATACAAAAAAATAGAAATTATTGCAAATGAATTAATGATATGATAACAATTAAATATGCATGAGGCAAGTATTGCTCAGAATATTTTAGATATTGTGATAGATGTGGCTCTTAAAAATAGAGCTAAAAAAGTTAATAAGGTATTTGTAAAAATAGGGAAACTTGCAGCTGTTGATTATAATTCGCTTTTGTTTGCCTACAATGCTCTAAAAGAGGATACCATTGCTGTTGATAGTGAACTGCTAATTGAGGAGGTTGAAATTAGGGGAGAGTGTCAAGAATGTGGTTGGTTGGATGCGTATGAAAATTATTTTTTTAGTTGTAAAAAATGTGGGTCTATGAATGTGAAAATTATTTCTGGTGAAGAGTTAAATATTACAGAAATAGAGGTTGATTAATGAACAAAATTAAAGTTGAGACAAAAATTCTTACAAAAAATGAGCAAAAGGCTAAATTTTTAAGAGGAGTTTTTAAACAAAAAGGCGTTCTAGTGTTAAATTTTTTATCATCTCCAGGTAGTGGTAAAACAAGCTTGTTAGAACAAATATTACCAAAATTGGTTAAATGTTATAGAGTTGCAGTCATTGAAGGTGACTTAGCTACAGAAAATGATGCTGAGAGGATTAGAAAATTAGGAGTATTGGCTTATCAGATTAACACGCATGGTGCCTGTCATTTGGAATCAAGCGGTATTGAAAAAGCTCTTGGTGAATTCGATTTGGATAAAATCGATATATTAATAATTGAAAATGTTGGCAACCTTGTTTGTCCAGCGTCGTTTGATTTGGGAGAGGATTACAAGATAGTTTTGATTAGTACAACAGAAGGAGAAGATAAGCCTGTTAAATATCCTACTGTTATAAAGGTTAGTAGTGCTATGATTATAAATAAAATAGATTTATTGCCTTTGCTTGATTTTGATGTTGAAAAGTGCGCAAATTATGCTAAGGGAATAAATCCTAGAATTGATACCTTTTTTATATCCTGCAAAACAGGTGCTGGTATTGATAAAGTTGTGAAATGGATTGAAGATAAGTTTCATGAAAAAAGAAATCTATGTGGGTGTTGATGAAGTAGGTAGAGGGGCCTTTGCTGGTCCAGTTGTGGTTTGTGCTGTTGTTTTACCTGCTGGTTTTTATGATGAAAGGATAATTGACTCAAAAAAAATTAGCGAGAGAAATAGGGAAAAACTTGCAAGATATATACAAGAAATTGCTATTGATTATTCATTTGGTGTTGTTTGTAATAATTTGATTGATAAGATAAATATTCTTCAAGCAACAAGGCAAGCTATGCACATAGCATTAAGTAAGATTAAATTAAATTATAAATTTATTGCAGTTGATTCGGTAAAGCTGAATAGTATTTATAGTTGTAAGATTATTTCTATTGAAAAAGGCGAAAGTGTTTTTCAAAATATTGCTGCAGCGTCTATTTTAGCTAAGGTATATAGAGATTCTTTAATGAAAAGATTGCATATGTATTTTCCAAATTACAACTGGTATAAAAATAAAGGTTATGGTACTAAAGAGCATATAAATGCTATTAAGAAATTTGGTATTACTTATTTGCATCGCAGATCTTTTTTAAAGAATTATGTTTAAGCTTGGTAAAGTTGGAGAGAAAAAAGCAGTAAAATATCTTATTTCTAAAGGGTATGAGATTATTGAGAAAAATTATAGATGCAAGTTTGGTGAGATTGATATTATAGCTAGGAAAGATGATGTCATCGTTTTTGTGGAAGTGAAAACTCGTAAAGATAATAAGTTTGGTTATGGTTTTGAGGCAGTCGATAGAAAAAAAATTAACAAAATTATAAAGGTTGCAAAAAGATTTTTGATTTCGAGAAATATTGAAAATCCATGTAGGTTTGATGTTATTTCAATAGATGCTGATACTATAACCCATATAGAAAATGCATTTTTGGTGTAATACATTTGAGTTATTAAATAATATAAAATGAACACTTTCTTTGTTAGTTGTCGCTTTATAGATAGTAACTAATTAGTTGCCACTGAAAAAGTGAGAACTCCTACGTTTTTATGTTGTATAAGGGAATTATGTTATGTAATGAATTAAGAATTGGGATAGAGGACTAATTAAGTAATATTAAAATTAGAAATTTTTATAATAAGGTTTTAAATACTGCTTCTTTAAGATAAGTTGGTGATGGCAAATTTAAGTTTTTTATTGTGTAGCAATATGTTAGCTTGCGGTATGGGTAAAATCTTTTTATTTGATAATTTGTAATTAAAAACATGTTGACAATTTGTGATTAATTAATATTTTACAAAGCGTCAATTACGGACATCCTCCCATAGTAATAGATAACTCCCCCACAAAAAGGAGGCCAAGCGGCCTCCTTTTTTATTATCTTTTTTTATGTTAAAAATTGTTGCCAAGTTAGCTAAATTTATTAAGATTAGGATTATTTATCTTGTGAGGTGATTCATGATTAACTATGTTTTTGATACAAATGTGTTATTGTATGATCCAATGGCTATTTTTTCTTTTGAGAATAGTGTCATTAATATACCTATCACAGTTATTGAAGAGATCGATATTTTTAAAAAACATTTGGATCAAACAGGGTATAATGCAAGGTTTGTGGCAAGAAAGCTGGATGAACTCAGGAAACTAGGAGATTTGAGTAAAGGGGTCAAAATTAAAAATGGTTCAATTGTGAGAGTTAACGTATGTAATCATGAGTTGAGCAAATATATATCGGATGAGCTTATTAGAGATAAATCTGATAATTTGATACTTTCTGTAGCAAAATATTTAAAAGATAATGAAAATAAAGAAGTGGTTTTCGTAACGAAAGATGCAAACTTGAGGATTAAAGCTGATGTTTTAGGTATAAAAGCTATCGATTTTGAAAAAGACAAAGTAGAAGTTGAAAATTTCTTTGACGGAGCAAAGGAGATTTTATTGGACGAGAGCAATGTTAATATTCTTTACAGTATTGGAGAACTTGAAATTGAACTCGATTTGAAAGAAAATGAATATGTGGTTGTAAAGTCAGAAAACAATGAGAAACATTCTGCTCTTGCAAGGTATTATAATAAAAAGAAAAAGTTAAGAAGGGTGGAAGAATTTAAGTCTGGTATATGGGGAATTTTTGCGAGAAATGCAGAACAGCGTTTTGCCTTTGATGCTTTGATGGATGATAATATAAAACTTGTATGTTTAATGGGAATTGCTGGGACTGGTAAGACTCTTTTAGCGTTGGCTGCAGGTTTAAAAAAAGTTGCAGATGACAACTGTTACAGAAAGTTGTTGGTAGCAAGACCTATTCTTCCAATGGGTAAAGATTTGGGGTATTTACCTGGAGAGTTACATGAAAAACTACATCCTTGGATGCAGCCGATTTATGACAATCTTCAGCTAATACTATCTGGAGAGAATTCTCGTGGTAATGGAGGGTATTCTTATAAGGCGTTGCTTGAACAAAATATTATTGAGGTTGAAGCTCTTACATATATTCGAGGAAGAAGTATGCCAAATCAATTTTTTATAGTAGATGAAGCTCAAAATTTGACACCGCATGAAATAAAAACAATTCTTACCCGTGCAGGGGAGAACACTAAAGTGGTATTGACTGGTGACCCTTATCAGATAGATAATCCTTATATAGATTATCATTCAAATGGGCTGACTTATGTGGTTGATAGGTTTAGTGGTGATGAAATAGCAGCAACTGTTACCCTTATTAAAGGTGAGCGTTCTGAGTTAGCTACAAAAGCTGCAAATAAGTTGTGAGGTATGGGATGGAAAGTTTTGTTGATAGTATTTTTGATGAGATGAAAGATGTGCTTAGTAAATTTGTTGCTGAGAGTAGACATTTTCTAATTGCTGCTGCCCATGAAATTGCAAACTGTTTTATGGAAGAAGGCAAAATTTTAATTTTTGGAAATGGAGGAAGTGCTGCTGATGCCCAACATATTGCTGCAGAGTTTATCAATAGATTTAAAATTGAAAGACCCTCTTTGCCTGCTATAGCTCTAACTACCGATACCTCTGTAATTACTTCTATAAGCAATGATTATGACTTCGATCAGGTATTTCTGAAGCAGGTTATGGCGTTGGCTGATGAAAAGGATGTGGTGTGGGGTATTTCTACAAGTGGGAATTCTCCTAATGTGATAAATGCTCTTAGATTTGCAGCAAATAATGGGATTAAGACTATTGGTTTTTCAGGAAAAGATGGAGGCATGATGAAAGGGTTGTGTGATTTATTCCTTGTGATAGATTCAGATAATACTCCAAGAATTCAGGAAATGCATATTGCTGCTGGACATATTATTTGTGAGCTTGTGGATGAGATTATGTTTGGTAGATTTTCTGATATGCTGGAAGTGTAGGTTTTATATATGGCTCAAAATATTTTTTACGATGTAGAAAAGTTGGTTGATGAGTTGAGGGCCCTGAATAAGAAAATTGTTTTTACAAATGGTTGTTTTGATATTCTTCATGTTGGGCATGTATCATATCTGTTTAAGGCTAAAGAGCTTGGAGATATTTTGGTTGTGGCTTTAAATAGTGATGCGTCTGTTAAAAGATTGAAAGGAGATAAAAGACCTATTAATTCGTTAAAAGATAGAATGATTATGATGGCTTCTTTAAAACCGGTAGACTATGTAACTTATTTCGATGAAGATACACCATATGAAATTATTAAAAAAATTCAACCTGATATCCTTGTAAAAGGAGGTGACTGGAAAGAGGATGAGATTGTGGGAGCAGATATTGTGAAGAAGAAAGGCGGAAAAGTTTTTTCCTTAAATTATGAGAAAGGGTTTGCAACAACAAACATTATTGATAAAATTTTGAATATTTATTGTGAAAAATGAATAAGAATTTATTTACAGGTCTTTGGGGTTCATCAAAAACATACTTTCTGAGAAAGTATTTAGGAGCAGATGATTCTGCAGTTGTTATCTGTGAAAATAGATTTGACATGGAAAAAATTGTAAATGAATTAAGCTTTTTTTTTCCTGAGAAAAGAGTCTTAACGTTTCCTGAGCTTACTCATGACCCGTTTGATGAAGTTAAGATTGAAAAAGAAATCTACTCTAAAAGGGTTAAAACACTATATTCTATGTTAATGGATAAGAGCCCATTTATACTCATTGGGACAATTTATTCAGCATGTAAGAAGATATTATCAAGAAATGAGTTTTTAGATTCGATAATAACTTTTTCTGTGGGTGATACTGTATCTTTGGATGAGATAAGATATTTTTTTGATTGTCTTGGGTATGTAGAGGTAGAGGTGGTATCTGCGGAAGGTGAATTTCTTATTAGAGGAGATTTAGTAGAAATTTATCCTTTTGGTGAAGAATATCCTGTAAGAATAGAATTATTCGGTGATGAGATAGAAAAAATATATTTATTTAATTATGAAGAACTTAGGAAAGTAGCTGAAATGACTACCGTTACAATTTTGCCTGCAGATGAAATAGTTTCAGATAATGATAAGTTGATTGAAAAAATTGATGATGAGAGAAAAAGACAAAAAATTATAGAGTTTGGTAAGTTTGCTGGGGTACATTGGTATGCTCCATATGTGAATGAGATGTCTTCAATTTTTGATTATATCGACAATAAATATAAAGTGATTATTTTTGGCGACAATTTTGATGATAAATTGGATAGTTTTGAAAAGTTTATTTATCATAACTATTTAGAATCTAAACACAAATATTCTATTGAATCGGTTTTTTTGACTAAATCTGATTTTTTAAAAAAAATAGCAAATAACGAAATATTTTATTTAAACGAAATCGTTGAAAGTGGTAAGATTAATGTGGAGTTTACTGCTGCTAGTTCTTTTTATTTAGCAAGAAATTCAAATATTTATGAAAATGCTGAAAATTTTATTGTAAAGTTAGAGGATCTTATAAAGAATGAATATTCGTTGGTAGTTACTTTTAATAATAGCAAGATAAAAGAAATTTTCATTAACTTTGCCACTGAACATGAGCTGACTGTAAAAGAAGTAAAAACATTTTTTGATTTAAAACCTAAGATTGTTGGTATAGTGGATGGGGGGTTTTCTGGTGGTTTTATTGATGAAACAAGTAAGTTTGCACTTTTTGTAGATAGCGAAATATTCGGTTTTATTAAAAAAATGCGGCAAAATAAGAAAAAGCAGCTTTTTAAAACCAATATAGCTGATTTAGAAGTGGGTGACTTTGTTGTACATATTGATTATGGTATTGGTAAATATTATGGTATTGAAACCAAAGAGATAGGTGGAATAAAAGGGGATTATATAAAAGTTCAGTTTGAACATGATGAAGTTTTGTATATTCCTATTTCAAATATTGGCTTGATTCAAAAGTACGTAGGAACAAAAGGGTATCAACCCAGGCTTAGCAGTTTGAAATCTAATAGATGGAAAAAACTAAAAGATCAAGCTTATAAAAGTGCTAAGAAGTTAGCTGTAGACATACTTAAGATTTATGCAGAAAGGAAAAAAAGAAAAGGGTTTGCTTTTGTAAATGAAGGAGAAATTTTAAGAACCGTCGAAGCTGGGTTCCCTTATGAGGAAACAGAAGACCAACTTTTAGTTTTAAATGAAGTGTTTAGGGATATGGAAAGTGAAAAACCCATGGAGAGGCTTGTTTGTGGAGATGTGGGATTTGGAAAAACTGAGGTCGCAATTAGGGCTGCAGCAAAAGCTGTGGAGAGTGGAAAACAGGTGGCTTTTCTTGCCCCAACTACTGTTCTTGTAAGGCAGCATTTTAAAAACTTTACAGAAAGGTTTATGGGTTTGCCGGTAAATATTGATTATGTTTCTAGGTTAAAGAGTAATAATGAAATTAAGAAAACCTTAAAGAAGGTAAAAAATGGGGAAATTGATATTATTGTTGGGACGCATAGGTTGTTGTCAAATGATGTAGAATTTAAGGATTTGGGTCTTTTAATCGTGGATGAAGAGCAGCGTTTTGGGGTAAATCATAAAGAAAAGATAAAGGCAATTAAAAGTGATGTGGATGTTTTAATTTTGACTGCTACACCTATTCCTAGAACGTTGCAATTATCTTTAAGCGGTTTAAGGGATATGAGTATCATAGAAACACCTCCAAATGACAGGGAACCTGTTGCTATTAAAGTAATAAAGAATGATGAAGAGGTTCAAGAAGCTATTTTAAAAGAGCTAAAGAGAGGTGGGCAGGTTTATTTCTTGCATAATAGCGTGGAAAATATTGAAAAAGTGGCTGCTTATGTAAAAGAGATGGCCCCTATGTCTAAGGTGAGGATAGCTCACGGAAAGATGAGTTCTAATACTTTAGATAAGGTATTTGATGAATTTTATCAAGGAGACATTGATATCCTCGTTTGTACTACTATTGTGGAAAATGGACTTGATATCCCTAATGCTAATACCATTATAGTAAACAATGCTCATAAGTTTGGTTTAGCTCAGCTTTATCAACTGAAGGGACGAGTAGGAAGAGGTAGAAGAAGAGGGTATTGTTATTTGAGAATTCCTGTCGGGGTAAGCCTTAGTGAAATAGCAAGAAAAAGGCTGAAAATAATACAGCAATTATCTGATTTGGGTAGTGGTTTTAAAATTTCTACATATGATTTACAGTTACGGGGGGCAGGAGATATTTTGGGGGCAGAACAATCTGGTTTTGTAGTTAATGTGGGTTATGAATTGTATATTCAGATGGTTAATGACGCTATTCAAGAGTTACGAGGGGTAGAAAAAGCTGTTTTTGAAACTGAAATAATCTCTAGCGTACCACATTATATCCCAGCTTCGTTTATACCATCTCATAGGGAAAGAATTAATTATTATAGAACAATTTCAGATTTGCAAGATTTTGAAACCATTAAAGATATGATGGATGAACTTAATATTCTTTATGGAGATCTACCTAAAGAGGTTTATAATTTAATTTACATTATGTATTTGAAAAATGTTTTTTCTTTTCTTAAAGTTAAGAAAATGTTTGTTTTGAAAGGTAGTATTAACTTAGTTATGAATAAAGATACAAATTTTGATATTAATAGTTTTCTTGTTTTGGTGAAAGATAGTGATAAAATAGTTGCAAATTTTAAAGATGAAAATACACTGTGCATGATTTGTAAAGAAAACAATGATTATTTGAAGGAATTTGCTTTGTTTTTTAAACAATATTTGGATGTATTGAATCAAGAAAAAGAGTTGGTATGATAAGAACAATTATTATTTTTATAATAATTACAATGTTTGTTATATCTTGTCAAAAACAGGAGTCAAAAGAGTTTGTAGGTAAGCAGGATAACAAGACATCAGAGGAAAGAATTAATCTTTTTAAAGATGCTGCTATTATGATTAATGGTATTCCATATTATAAAGAGGATATTTTAAATTTTGTGTATTTTAATTTTCCTGAAACTTCTGATATGGATTTAAGCAACGATAATTTAACTAGTTTATATTTAGATGAATTTATTAATTTTAAGGTGCTTTTGGAAGAGGCTGTGAAAAATAATATAAAGATAGATGACGTGAGATTTGAGGAAATAGTAAAAAATATTAAAAATCTTAGTGATGAGTCCTATGTGATTAGTTTACCGATTAGTTTTGAAAAGTACAAGAAGTTATTTAAGGAAAATTTAATAGTAAAAGAATGGGTAAATAGACTGATTGAAAAAAATATAGTTGTGACAGAAGATGAAGTAAAAAGTAAATACAATGAATTTATCACAAGATATAAATCATCTGTAAGATATCATGTGCTTCATATTGTGACCTTAAATTATAAAGATGCTAAGAAAGCAAGGCTAGAACTTTTGAGAGGTAAGAAATTTTCTGAAGTGGCAAAAAAATATTCTGTGGGTCCAGAGAAGGATGATGGAGGAGATCTTGGAAACATAGTGCTTGATGATATGCCAAAAGTGTTTCAATTCATAAAGAAACTAAAAGTAAACAGGATTAGTCCCATTTACAAATCAGATTATGGTTATCATATTTTTAAAGTAGTCGGCAAAGTAAGAAAGGAAAATAAAAGTTATGATGTACTTAAACCTAGAATTTATCAAGAATTGTTTACAAGTAAAGTGGATAAATTTTTAAATAATCATCTGAAGGAGTTGAGGAAAAATGCAGATATTAAAATTTACGATTTTAACCTTAATATTACTAACAGCGACAATTCAAGCGAAAATAATTGATAAAGTTGTTGCCATAGTTGGTGATAAAATTATTACGCAGTATGATATAGAGTCATTTAACCCTAAAAAAGTTAAACAGATTTATTCTGTAAAAGATGAGACAAGGAGAGAAGTTTTGCTAAAAAAATATTATAAGGAAGTGTTAGATTTTTTGGTGAATCAATATACTTATGAAATTGCTGCCGAAAGAGAAGGAATAAAAGTGACCGATGATGAAGTGGAGAGAGCTCTTAATGATGTTCTAAAACAAAATAATATTACTTTGGAACAGCTTGGACATGTTTTGGAGCAAAATAATCTAACTTTGGAAAAATATAAGTATCAGCTTAAAAATGAAATACTAAATGCAAGGATAAGATCTGCAATAATTATGCCAAAACTTGTTGTTACAGATGTAGATATTAAACACTATATAGATGAACATCAAGAAGAACTGAATCTTGCAGATAAGTATGAATTAAGAATTATACGAGTTGGTAGTGAGGATGAAGTGAAGAAAGTTAAAGAATATATCAAAAAGAGATCTTTTGCGGATGCAGCTATAAAATTTTCAAAGGACAAGAGTTCTAAAAAAGGTGGGTATGTAGGATGGTTAAAGATTTCTGATTTACCTGAGAGATATAAAAAAATTGTAGTAGAACATAAAAAAGGTGATGTCTTTGAAATGAAAGATGGAGAGAATTTTGTGATTTTTTACATTGAGGATTTTAAAAGTAAATACGATGTGGATGATAACTTACGAGAGGAAATAACCAGAAAAATAAAAGAGAAGATGTATCCAGAAGTGGTGAAATCATGGTTAGAAAAACATAAAGCAACTATTTTTATTAAGTACATGTAATAAAGAGGCAACTGATTTGTGGAGATTTTTATGAGACTCGATAAATTCCTAAAAGTGACTATGCTTATTAGACGTAGAAGTGTGGCAAATGAAGCTGCTGATGAAGGTTTTGTTTATGTTAATGGACGAAAGGCGAAACCTTCTACGAAGATTAAAGAAGGGGATTTGGTTACTCTCGATATGTGGAATTATAAGAAAGAAATAAAGGTATTGAAGGTACCTGTGACTAAAGGGAGTATTCCTAAAAAAGATATTGATGAATATATAGAAGTTTTATCCTATGAAGTAAAAAATGTGGATGATTTTTAAATAGTTGATTTAGTGAGCCATCGTTTTTCTATATAAGGTTTTATCCCTTTCATGCCGGCGCCTTTTGATATGGCATCGAGGATGTTATCATCTTTCACGAAACTTCCTGCAATATTTGAAAACTTACCCAATTCATTGGAAAGGGGTGTGGATGGTCCCATTATTATTTTTACACTGTTATCAGAGCAGTAACAAAGGAAATCTTCCGTTGTTTTATTAATCAATGTTGTGCCTGAGATTATTACAATATCACAATTTGGAAGATAAAATTTTGCAAGATTGGGTGGTAAAATATTAGGAAAAGTTTTTAGTTCAAAAATATATAGATTTTTGACAATATCTTTAATTTTTTCAATGACTGGTTTGAAATATCCTACAATAGCTACATTTTTATTTTTAAAATCAAACCGTTCAGTAATTTCACAGATATCTTTTTGCCCATTGTTCAAAACCGAGTTTATTGTCGCAAGACCTATTGAGGATTCAAGGAGATTATCACTAAAAAAAAGCTTGGCAAGGTCAAGGGCTTTTAGCCCTTTAAGATTTTTATTGAGTATATTACAACCAGATGAAATATTTGTTCTGAAGGTGTAGGCTATCCCTATTCCAGCTTCCGTTTTTACAGCTATGTAACTTAATCCTAAGACGTAATCAATTACAGATAGATTTGATAATTTTTCTTCCGCTTCTTCGAAAATTATATGTGAGAGCAATTTCATTTGTGTCTGCTCTCCAATTCTTTTAAAACATTTGCAAAGTCTATATCTTTATATTCGAAAGCAACAAGGAAATGGTAAAATAAATCAGCAAATTCAGAAACAACTCTTTTTTCAGGTTCTGTTAAATAGGCTTTTAAAAATTCGGCAAATTCTTCACCTAATTTTTTTATAATTTTGTTTTCTCCTGCGGATAATAATGTGTTGGTATACGAGCTTTCTTTTGGGTTAGTTTTTCTATCTTTAATAATGTTTATTAATTTTTCGATAATTTCAAAGTTCATTTTTTGCAATCCTCCTTTTACAATCTAACAGTTATACCATTGTCTTTTAAAAACTGCTTTACCTCTTTTATGCTGTATTCTTTATAATGAAATATTGATGCAGCAAGAGCTGCATCAGCTTTACCCTTTGTCACCCCTTCAAGAATATGTTCTGGGCATCCAACACCACCTGAAGCTATAACAGGTATTTCTACAGCTTCTGCAATTGCCTTTGTTAGCTCAATGTCATAACCGTCTTTTGTACCATCTTTATCCATACTTGTTAAAAGTATTTCACCCGCACCATAAAGTTCCATTCTTTTTGCCCATTCAATGGCATCCTTGCCTGTAGGATTTCTCCCACCATGGGTATAGACTTCCCACCCGAAGCTGTCCGTTTTCCTTTTGGCATCTATAGCCACAACAATGCATTGAGAACCAAATTTGGCAGAAGCTTCTTTTACGAATTCTGGATTTTTAACTGCTGCAGTATTAATTGATACTTTATCAGCACCTGCATTTAATAAGTTTCTAATATCTTCAACTGTTCTGATCCCTCCACCAACTGTAAGTGGAATAAAAACCTGTTCAGCTGTTTTGGCTACAACGTCAAGAATGATACTACGGTTTTCTGCGCTAGCTGTTATATCAAGAAAAGTTATTTCATCAGCACCCTCGTCATTGTAAAGTTTTGCAACCTCAACAGGATCTCCTGCATCTTTGAGATTTAAAAATTTTGTTCCTTTTACAACTCTGCCGTCTTTTACATCAAGGCAAGGGATGATTCTTTTTGCAAGCATAACTCACCTTCTACATTATTTATCTTAATCTATTAATAACAAGTGATGATTTAAATATCAACGTAAATGTAGATTCTTTTCATTTTTTGGGTGGCATATATTTTTTTTTAATGCTAATTTTATCTTATGAAAATGAAAGCTTGTTTTTTATTTATGTTTGCTAGCTTATTTATTTCCTGTGTGCATGAGAAAAGTACAATACATTTACTTAATGATAAGTCTATAAATACTTTTTTTATTGGAGACATTAAAGAGGACTCACCTACCTTGTTTGAGAAAACATTTCCAAAGTCATCTCTTTTAAAGAAATCAGTTGTTGTGTTTAAAAAAACTTATCCTGAAAAACTGCTTGCTGTTGGTGTAATAGATTTTGATAGGGGGATTATTTTAACAGATAAATTTTTGATTAATTTAGATAACATTAATAGTTGCGGAATCTTCAGTTTACCTAATGATCAGATAGACCAAATCTATTCGGGAAATCGAATTATCATGTTAAAGGGTAAAAAGAATTTTTATTTTTTAGATTTATATAAATGTGGGCAGATTTTAGAAATGAGGGCTCAGCAAGTTGTGGGTTTTGATGGAAACAATATTTTTTTTCAGAAAGGTTCTACTCTTTTAGAAAAAAATATTTTTACAAAGATAGTCGTGAAACTATTTGATTTTAATGAAGCAGTTTCAAGAGTTGAATTGATTGATAATTATTTTTTTATATTAACAAAAAATGATAATTTAATTGTAAAAAAGAAAATCGAAAAGGACTATGTAGATGTTGCCAATTTTGTTGGCGTTAAGGATTTTGGCTTTCAAAAAAGAAAGAATGTAACGCAACTTTATTTCAAAAAAAATAATAAATTTTTTACGTTTAATATAGATAGTAATGGGCTAACTAAGAAAGCTGAAAAAGTTGTGGATGAAATTTTTTATTTGGTAGAAGGTAAAGTAGGTTATTTTAGTACTGAGTTTCTTTATGTAAATAGTGAGAAACTATTATTAAATAATAATTATGAAAGATTAATTTTTTATGGTAATAAACTTTATGGTATTGTAAATGGTGCGATTTATCAAATCGATATCTCAAAAAAAATTTATAGAAAATCTTTAATATTGAAACCAATAAAAATAAAAGGATGTATAGAAAACAATAGAATTTATGTGAAAGACTTAGATGATAAAATTAGAGAACTAGATTTGGTAACAGAATCTTTTAGGGTAGTTAAAAAAATTCCTGCAGATTGTAGAAGCTTACCTTATTTGCATGGAAAGTTTATTTTAGATGCTAAAGAGATAGTTTATGCTAAAGTGGTAAATAATGACAAAAATTATCTCATGTTTAAGCGGAAAATAAATAATAATATTTACTATTTTTTTGAGAAATACTAAAAGAGCACCATTTTAGTTAAAGCTTGTTTTATATATAATAATTTAATACGTTTTTATGGTGGGTTGAAGCAGCTAGATTGTTACTTTACTATCAACGCATTAATAGTAAGCTATGTCAATGTTTTCTATGGGATGACGCCAGTGTTTTCTAAATGTTGACAGGGTATTTAGTTTTAATTACTATCTAAAACTTATAGATGGTCGTATATGGCGCTTTGGGAGGTATATATGGATATTAAAGTAGTTATTCTTGCAGCGGGAAAAGGGACTAGAATGAAGAGTGAGAAATCTAAGGTGATGTTTAATGTGGCTGGAAAACCAATGATTGATTATGTGCTGGTTGCCGCAAAAAGGATAAGTAATGATGTTGTGGTTGTAGTTAATAAAACACAAAATGATTTGTTAATTTACCTTAATGAGAAGAAAATAGATTATGTTTTTCAAGAAGAGCAGCTTGGTACTGGTGATGCGGTTAAATCTGCCATTAAAAATATTGAGGATTTTGACGGCAAGGTTTTAATTTTATGCGGGGATATGCCCCTTGTAAAAGCTCAAACACTAAAACAATTTGTTGAGGAAGCAAAAAACAGTGATGTAGCGTTAATCACTACGTTGATGGATGATCCTACAGGTTATGGAAGAATTATAAGAGATGGGAAAAAACAGGTTTTAAAAATTGTGGAAGAAAAGGATGCAAACGATTATGAAAAGAGGGTAAACGAAGTTAATACTGGTATTTATTTGGTTGATTTTGCCTATTTGAAACCTGCCCTTGAGAACCTAAAGAATGATAATGCTCAGGGAGAATATTATCTAACTGATATCGTAAAAAGTGGCAGTTTTGCATATTTGGTTGAAGATTCTGATCAGTTTTTAGGTGTTAATGATAGGGTCGCCCTTTACAGTGCTTCAAAGAGTATCTGGAGACAGAGAGCTTACAACTTTATGAGAGAAGGTGTTACCATAATGGATTTGGAAACCTTTTATTGTGATGAGAGTGTTAAAATAGAAAACGATGTAATAATATATCCTAATGTGTATTTGGGGGGAGAGACAGTTATTAAAAAAGGGTGTATAATCTATCCTGGGGTTAGAATTGTAAACAGTGTTATTGAAGAAGATTGTGAAATCAAAGATAATACTCTCATTGAAGATTCAAAGGTTGGCAAAAAATGCAGTGTGGGGCCAATGGCTCATTTGAGACCTGATACAATATTAGAAGGGGAAAATAAAATAGGTAATTTTGTGGAAACTAAGAAAATGTTTTTTGGTAAAGGTTCTAAAGCTAGTCATTTGACTTATCTTGGAGATGCAGAAATAGGAAAGAATGTAAATGTGGGATGTGGGACTATTACCTGTAACTATGATGGCTTTTCAAAGCATAAGACTGTAATTGGTGATGATGTATTTGTGGGGAGTGATGTGCAATTTGTTGCACCTGTTAAAATTGGAAAAGGTGCCCTGATAGCAGCTGGTTCTACAATTACAAAGGATGTGCCGGATGATGCTCTTGCCATTACAAGAGCTGAGCAGAGAAACATTGAAGGGTGGGTTCCACGCTGGAGAGCAAAAAAGATGAGTAAGGAGAAGTAATATGTGTGGCATTGTAGCATTTATAGGGGATAGAAGTGCAAAGGATGTTCTTATTGAGGGGCTTACAAGGTTGGAATATAGGGGTTATGATTCTGCTGGTATTGCAATCATAGAGAAAGATAAAATAGAGGTTTTTAGAGCTAAAGGTAAGCTTTCTATATTGAAAGAGCTAGTAGCAGATAAGGAATTGACAGCATCTATTGGCATAGGGCACACAAGGTGGGCCACGCATGGTAAGCCTTCTTATGAAAATGCACATCCACATTTTTCAAATCACATTGCAGTTGTGCACAATGGTATTATAGAAAATTATCTTCAGTTAAAAGAAGAATTAATACAAAAGGGTTATGATTTTAAGTCTGAAACAGATACAGAGGTGATAGCTCATCTTATTGATAGCTTGTATGAAGGAGACCTTTTTGATGCAGTGAGAAAAGGGATTAAGAGATTAAAAGGTTCTTATGCCATAGCAGCTATTAGTGAAAAAGAGCCTGACAGGATAGTTGTGGCCAGATATGATAGCCCTTTGGTGATAGGGATTTCAGAGGACGATGTTTTTGCAGCCAGCGATATTCCAGCGGTATTAAATTATACTAGAGAGTTTATTTTTCTGGAAGAAGGTGATGTGGCGTTACTTAGAAAGGGAAGTATCAAGATATTCAATGGCGAAGAAGAGGTGACAAGGGAGTCCAAGCACATTGATTGGAATCCAGTTATGGCTGAGAAATCAGGGTACAAGCATTTTATGCTCAAGGAGATTTATGAGCAGCCTAGGGGGATAATAGATACAATACGTGGGAAATATTCTTTGGAAGATGGAAAGATATATTTTGGGGAGATAGATTTTGAGAGAATTAATAATATAAAGAAGATTGTTATTGTGGCCTGTGGTACAAGTTGGCATGCAGGATTAATTGGTAAGTTTTATATAGAAAATTTGGCTAGAATATCAGTAGAGGTGGATATAGCATCAGAGTTTAGATATAGAAATCCAATAATTGATGAAGAAACCTTACTTTTACCTATTTCGCAATCAGGAGAGACGGCGGATACAATAGCAGCGTTGAGGCTTTCAAAAAAGAGTGGAGCAAAGGTTGTATCCATATGTAATGTAGTAGGTTCTACCATAGCGAGAGAATCTGATGGTGTGATTTATACCCATGCTGGGCCAGAGATTGGTGTGGCTTCTACAAAAGCGTTTACCACACAGCTTGTGTCTCTCTTTCTTTTTGCACTTTTTTTAGCTCAAAAGAGAGAAAAATTATCAAGAGATGAGATAAAGTGGTATTTGGGTGAACTGATTAAACTACCAGAGAAGATAGAGTTGGTATTGAAGCATGACAAATATATTGAGAGAATAGCGAGAGATTTTATAAATTTCAAGAATTTTTTATATTTAGGAAGACATTATAATTATCCAATTGCTCTTGAGGGGGCATTGAAATTAAAAGAGATATCATATATTCATGCAGAGGGGTATCCAGCAGGAGAGATGAAACATGGTCCAATAGCTTTGATTGATAAAGATATGCCTGTTTTTGTGCTTGGTACAAAATCTGAAATATATGATAAGATACTTTCCAATGTTGAGGAGGTAAAGGCTAGGAGTGGTATAGTGATATCAACAGTTACTGAAGGGGATGAAGATATTAGAGGTAAATCAGATTATGTAATAGAGGTGCCTAGCTGTATCGATGAGTTGACACCATTTTTAAATTCTGTTGTTATTCAGCTTTTTGCTTATCACTGTGCAAATTTGTTAGGGCTTGATGTCGACCAACCAAGAAATTTAGCTAAAAGTGTGACGGTTGAGTGAAAATGCGTGAAAGAATTTCTAAATTTTTAAGCGAACATGAAGACTTATACCTAATCCTGATTTCTACATTAATTGGTGTTTTAGCTGGTTATGGTAACTACATATTCAGGTATTTAATTGGTTTTATTCAGAGGATTTTTTATGGCTCTGATTCTGAGTATTTTTTAGAAGTGCTTCAGAAGGTATCTTTGTTAAAGATTGTTTTTGTCCCTGCCATTGGTGGTTTAATTGTAGGAATAATTGCACTTATTTTTAAATCTGCTAAAGGGCATGGTGTTCCAGATGTAATGAAGGTAATTGCTTTAAATCGTTCTATTTCACCGTTTGTTGCGGTGGTAAAAACAGTGTCATCTGCCATTACTTTAGGGACAGGAGGTTCAGCTGGTAGAGAAGGACCTATTGTTCAAATAGGTGCAGCTCTTGGGTCTGGAATAGGTAAAATTTTTAAGTTTTCATCAGCTCGTATGAAGAGTGCTATTGCTGCAGGAGCAGCTGGAGGGCTTGCAGCAACGTTCAATGCTCCCATAGGTGGCGCAATGTTTGCAGCAGAGGTGTTGTTGGGTGAGTTTGGTATTAAAACTTTTTCGCCAATAATTATTTCATCTGTCATTGCCACTGTGATTTCAAGGGCGCTATTGGGGAATGATGTTACATTTTTTGCTCCTCCATATGAACTTAAAAATCCTGTAGAATTGCTATTTTATATAATTCTTGGTGTGTGGTGTGCATTTGTGGGAGTTATTTTTATTAAAACTTTTTATTATTTTGAAGAAAAGTTTGAGAATATCAGTATCCCAAAGTTTTTAAAACCAGCATTAGGTGGGTTACTTTTGGGAATAATAGGACTTTTTGTTAAAGAAGTTATGGGTGTGGGTTATGACACCATTGATGATATACTTTATGGTAAAGCACCATTTTTACTTGTTTTTTTGCTGATTTTTTTGAAAATGATAGCAACATCTTTTACTCTTGCCTCAGGAGGTTCAGGAGGTCTTTTTGTCCCATCCCTTTTTATAGGAGCTGCAAGTGGTGGTTTTATAGGTACAGTATTTAATTACTTGTTTCCTTCAGTGACTGCAGGAAGTGGGGCTTATGGTCTTGTGGCTATGAGTGCAATGCTTGCTGCAACCATGAGAGCTCCGCTTACAGCTATTTTAATTATTTTTGAAATTACAGGTAATTATCAGATAATTTTACCGTTGATGCTTTCAACTATTATTGCAAATATTGCTGCAAATGCTTTGGAAAAAGAGTCCATATTTACATGGATACTTACTAAGCAAGGGATTAAGATAAATAAAGGTGCTGAAGAACAAATTATGAGCTCAATCAAAGTGAAAGATGTTATGCTTACAGATATTACCTTTTTTAATGAGGATACACATTTTAAAGAGATTCTTGAAGGGATCAAGAATGCAAAGCATATTTATTATCCTGTTTTAAATAGAGAAGGATATCTTGTTGGTATGCTTTCATTGGACGATATTAAAGGGGTGTTATTTGAAGAAGGGCTTGAGGATATTGTGGTGGCTGGTGAAATATGTACTAAAAAGGGGTTGATTTATGTTAGTCCAGAGGATACCCTTTCTACTGCTTTGAAAAAGTTAGGAATAAAAGATCTTGGAGCTGTTCCTGTAGTAGAAGAAGAAAATGGGAATCTCAAACTTAAGGGGTTGTTGAGAAGAAGTGATATCATTTTGGCATACAATAAAGCTGTTATGCAGTTCATGGAGAATAAATGATCGATTTTGAAAAAGAGCTAAATAACGAACAGTTAGAAGCTGTAACTTATGTAGATTCTCCTTTACTCGTTTTATCAGGGGCTGGGACAGGGAAAACACGTGTAATTACTTATAAAATAGCATATCTTATTGAAAAACAAAAAATGGAATCACATAGAATAATGGCAGTTACTTTTACAAATAAAGCAGCTGATGAAATGAAAAAAAGAGTATACTCTATTGTGGGGGATGAAGCATTCAATCTTTGGATAGGAACATTCCATTCTAATACGTTGAGAATTTTAAGGAGAGAAGGGTATCTTGTTGGTTTACCAAACAATTTTACCATAATTGATCAGGATGACCGTTTAAGTCTTATAAAAAACATTATAAAAAGGCTTAATATAGACCATAAAAAGTTTTCGCCAAAGATGTATTTGCATTTTATTAGTAATTATAAAAATAGCTTAGATTTTGTTTATGGGAAAGAGCCTGAAGAATTGGTTCATCGTTTTGATGATGTGTTTAGATATTATCAATTAGAATTAAAGCAATCTGCACAGATAGATTTTGATGATATGTTGGCTTTGACGTTGAAAATATTTCTTGAAAATAGAGAAATTCTGCATTTTTACATTAATCTTTTTGATTATATACTAGTAGATGAGTTTCAAGATACAAATTCAATTCAGTTTGATTTTTTAAAAATTTTGGCAGAACAAAAAGGAAATATTTGCGTTGTTGGAGATGATGATCAATCAATTTATGGATGGCGTGGAGCTGAAATAGGAAATATTGTTAATTTTGACAAATACTTTAGCGATGTCAAAATTGTGAAGCTTGAGAGGAATTATAGAAGTGCACCAGCCATTTTATATGTAGCAAATAATTTAATCAGGAATAATTGTTTTAGGAAGGATAAAAGTCTTAAACCTTATCATAATTTTGATGCAAAAATTGATCTAAGGCGTTGTTATGATGAGTGTGATGAAGCTGAGTTTGTGGTAAAACAGCTTGATAAAATTGTAGAAGAAGGTGTACCCCTTTCAGATATTGCAATACTTTATAGGACAAATGCTCAATCAAGGAATTTTGAGGTAGCTCTTAATAGTAGGGGAATACCTTATCAAGTTATTGGAGGGATAAGCTTTTATCAAAGAAAAGAAATAAAAGATATTTTAAGTTATTTAAGGTTTTTCAATAATTATTATGATGTACCATCTTTTATTAGATGTGTGAAAACTCCTCCGAGAGGAATTGGTGATAAAACTATTGAAAAAATAATAAGTGTGGTGAATGGAGAAAGAGTTTCAGTATTTGATGCTGTAAAAATTGTTGCTGAAGAATCATCTGGAAAGCTTGCAAAAAAGCTTTTAGATTTTATCAATCTTATTGATGGGTTAAATCAATTTGATAAGGTATCGGAAATGATTTCTTATATTGTAAATAAGACAAAATATGAAGAGTATATAAAACAATTTGAAGAAATATACGTGGCGGATAAACGAATAAATAATATAAATGAGCTTATTAATTCGGCTGTGGCCTATGAAGAGACGGTTAAAGAGGTTAATTTAGGTGATTTCCTTTCTACAACTACTTTGCAAACTTCAGTAGATGAAATAGATGGTGGCTCTGTAAAGTTGATGACTATTCACTCTGCAAAAGGGTTAGAGTTTGATACAGTTTTTCTTGTGGGGCTAGAAAATGGATTATTTCCTCTTTTTAGCAGTATGGATGAACAACGTGAACTTGAGGAAGAGAGAAGGCTCTGTTATGTGGGGATTACAAGAGCAAAAAAGAGGTTGATTGTAACATATGCGGATACTAGGATTGTATATGGTAGAAGACAAGAAATGGAACCCTCCATTTTTATAGATGAAATGAGAATTGTTAAAGGATTAGAGGAAGAATTTAAGGATGGAAAGAAAGTGTTTCATTCAAAATTTGGCAAAGGTATGATAATTTCAATTAAAGGTAGTGGTGAGGATGCAAAAGCTGATGTATTTTTTGAAAAATTTGGTATAAAGAAAATGTCACTAAGGTTTTTAAAATTAATTTAGTTTGTGTTAACTAAATGTTTGGACGGAAGTTTTAATAAAGAAAACTTATATAAATCTACTAAAGAGGTGGAAAATGTCACAGATTATTTCGACTAAGGATGTGAAGCACATTGCAAAGCTAGCAAGGTTGAAGTTTGAAGAAAATGAATTGGAAAGATTTACTACAGAGTTGAATAAAATACTTGATTATATTCACAAATTAAATGAGCTTAATACTGAAGGGGTAGAGCCTACTTCTCATGTTTTGGATATAATAAATGTGTTTAGAGAAGATGATGTTAGAGATTCTCTTAGCAATGAAGAGGCTCTACAAAATGCTCCAGATAAGGATTATGGACATTTTAAAGTACCAAGGGTAATTGAAGGGTAAGGAGGAAGAAAGGATGGATTTACTTAATAAGTCTATTTTAGAGTTAAAAACTCTTCTAGATAATGAAGAAATTACTGCTTATGAGCTGAACAAATTTTATCTTGAGAGGATAAAATTACTAGATGAAAAAATAGAGTCATTTTTATATATAAATGAAAATGTGCTTGAAGAGGCAAAGCTGATTGATGAGAAAAGAAAAAATGGAGAGGAGCTGCCTGAATTTGCTGGCATACCATTAGCTATAAAGGATAATTTAGTTACAAAAGAGATGCCTACTACTTGTGCATCAAAAATTCTTGAAAATTTTAATTCTCCATATAATGCTACAGTTGTAAGTTTGCTAAAGGAAAAAGGTTTTTTGATAATTGGTAAGTTAAATATGGATGAGTTTGCCATGGGATCATCCTGTGAAAACTCTTTTTATAAAAAAACTAAAAATCCTTGGGATTTGGGAAGGGTTCCTGGTGGATCATCTGGCGGTTCTGCTGCTTCTGTAGCTGCAAGGCTAGTTCCTGCTTCATTAGGGAGTGATACAGGTGGATCAATTAGACAACCTGCATCTCTTTGTGGTGTTTGTGGCTTAAAACCCACCTATGGTAGGGTGTCAAGGTATGGTTTAGTGGCTTTTGCTTCAAGTTTGGATCAAATTGGACCTATTACCACCTCAGCTGAAGATGCTGCACTACTTTTAAGTATAATTGGAAAACATGATA
Organism: Deferribacter abyssi; assembly: GCF_049472655.1. Classification (NCBI taxonomy): domain Bacteria; kingdom Pseudomonadati; phylum Deferribacterota; class Deferribacteres; order Deferribacterales; family Deferribacteraceae; genus Deferribacter; species Deferribacter abyssi. The sequence goes on along the minus strand of NZ_JAQNCS010000004.1, from coordinate 135,848 downwards.
TTCATGATTCAACCTCTGCGGATTATCCAGAAAAGGATTATATGAGCGCATTAACCGTGGATGTAAAAGGTATGAAAGTAGGGATTCCGAAAGAGTTTTTTGGTGAAGGATTGCAGGAAGATGTTAAAAAAAGAGTTGAGGATGCTATAGATGTTATTAAAGGGTTAGGGTGTGAGATTATTGAGATTAGTTTACCTCATACAGAATATGGTATTGCAGTTTATTATATTATTGCGACAGCAGAGGCATCAAGTAATCTAGCAAGGTATGATGGAGTGAGATATGGATTTAGGGCTGAAGCAGATGGGCTTATTGGAATGTATGAGAAAACAAGGTCAATTGGTTTTGGTGATGAAGTAAAGAGAAGAATTATGCTAGGGACATATGTGTTGAGTGCTGGTTATTATGATGCATATTATCTTAAGGCGCAAAAGGTAAGAACTCTCATTAAAAATGATTTTTTAAATGCTTTTAAACAGGTGGATGTTATTTTAACGCCTACTTCACCTACCACAGCTTTTAGATTAGGGGAGAAGAGTGGTGATCCTCTTCAAATGTATTTGAGTGATATATTTACTATTTCACTGAATCTCTATGGTGGTTGTGGGATATCAATCCCATGTGGTTTTGATAGTAATCATCTTCCTATTGGTTTGCAGCTTATGGGAAACTATTTTGAAGAAGAAAAGATATTAAAGCTTGCATATAAGTATCAGGAGGTTACAGATTACCATAAAAAGATTCCTCAGTTATAATTAAAAAAAGTTAAAGTTTTTTTTTGTGATAGTCGATTAATTAAAAGAAGACTATTAAGGTGAAAATTGATGACTGTTGAGTCAGGTAACATTTATAATATACTAAGGACTTATAACAAACAAGTTAAATTTGGTAAAGCAAGTGATGCACTGAGCTCGAAGAAGACTTCTTCGGGCTCAGTGGATAAGGTATCTTTGTCTCCTGAGGCTAAAAAACTGATATTTATTACTGATATTCTTGGTGAGTTAAGTAGAGATGATGTAAGAAAAGAGGATATTGAACAGTTTCTTCAAGATGTTGATTTTGATAATATAAATAGTGATGATCTGGAAAAATTAAAAAAAGATATTCTTGAAGATTTTGCTTGATTTTTTTATTAATAGATAATTTTATAGTAAAAACATGTTGATTATTATCTCCAAATAACATATTTTCCAGATACAATGGAAGTTATTAGAGATCTATCTAAATGGATTAATAGAGCTCCTACGGTTGTTACTATTGGTAATTTTGATGGAGTTCATTTAGGACATCAAACTATCGTTAACAAAGTTAAAGAGTTATCAAGAGAATATAATCTAAAAAGTGGGGTTATAACCTTTAATCCTCACCCAATAAAATTTTTTAATAATGATATAAAATTAATTATGACCGAAAGAAAGAAGAAAAAAATATTTGAGGAGCTTGAGATAGATTATTTTTTTAATTTGGAGTTTAACGAAAGTATAGCGAATATGAATCCTGAAATTTTTGTAAGAGAATTGTTGGTAAAAACGCTGAAAGCAAAATTTATAGTAATTGGCTATGATTACAGATTTGGCAAGAAAAAGAAAGGTGATTTTGAACTTTTGAAATTGTTAGAACCTAGATATGGGTACACAGCTTTTAAAATACCGCCTGTAAAAGTGGGTGACTTGATTGTATCAAGTACGAATATAAGAAAACTTTTAACTGAAGGGAATGTAGATTTTGCTAACAGAATGCTTGGGAGAGCCTTTTCTTTAGAAGGGGAAGTGGTAAAAGGGGATGGCTATGGCAAGCTTTTGGGGTATCCCACTGCAAATCTTAAGGTACACAATGAGCTTATTCCTGCTTATGGTATATATGCTACCAAGACGTTAATAGATGGAAAATATTATAAAAGTGTAACAAATATAGGAATCAGGCCTACTATAGTAAATAGAGAAGAAATAAGGGTAGAAACTCACATTTTTGATTTTGATAAAGAGATATATGGCAAATTTATAGAAGTTGAGTTTTATAGATATTTAAGGAAAGAGAAAAAGTTTAATAAAATAACAGATTTAATCTCTCAGATTGAAAAAGATTGTAAATTGGCTAAAGAGGTTTTGAAATAATATGAAGATTGCTGCGGTTAGTCTTGGTTGCCCAAAAAATCAGGTAGATTTAGAAGTACTATTAGGTAAGATGGTGGAAGAAAACTTTGAAATATCTAATAACCCTGAAGATGCAGATGTGATAATAATAAATACCTGCGGTTTTATTGAGCCAGCTGTTATGGAAGCTGTGGAAACAATTCTAGAGTTTGAACCTTATAAAGAAAAAGGGAAAAAGCTTGTTGTTACAGGGTGTATGGTTGAGCGATATAAAGATGAATTTGAAAAGGAATTTCCTTTTGTAGATTACTATGCTGGAGTAGGTGAATTAAAATCTGTACTTCTGTTTCTAAAAAATGGAATAGATACCGAGAAGGAAAAGAACCTATATTTTGCCAAGAATAGATTGATACTAAATCCGAAAAGCTATGCATATTTAAAAGTAGCAGATGGGTGTATTAATAAATGTTCATACTGTACAATACCAAGTATAAGGGGACCACAGAGAAGTAGGAAAATAGAAGATATAGTAGATGAGGCTGAGAAGCTTATAAGGTCAGGGATAAAAGAGTTAATTTTAATCTCACAGGATACCACTAAATATGGATTAGATATTTATAAAGAAGGTAAACTAAAAGAGCTTATTACTAAACTCCATGATATAAAAGGTGATTTTTATATTAGGTTACTTTATCTAAATCCTGATGGTATAGATGAAGAACTTATAGACATAGTTTTAGGATTAGATAAAGTAATAAAGTATTTTGAGGTTCCTGTACAACATATTAATGATAGAATATTAAAACTTATGAATAGAAAGTCAGATTCAAAAAAGATTAGATCTATTTTTTCAAATATCAGGAAGAAATCATCTGATGCTTTTATAAGAACAACATTTATTGTAGGTTTTCCATCAGAAACTGAAGAAGAATGGAGTGAAATAAAGGATTTTTTGAAGGAATATAAACCTGATTTTGCTGGTTTTTTCCCTTTTTATAGAGAGAATGGAGTAAAAGCTTCTTTGCTTGAGCCTCAAATAGGTAAACGGGAGAAGAATAGAAGGGTGAGAGAACTTCAAAAAATACAAAAGAAAATTACAATGGAAAAGTTAAAGTCTCTTAAAAAAAAGGAAATTGTTTGCTTTGCTGAAAAAGTAAATGAAGATTTTGATTTTATTCTTGAAGGAAGAGCACTATTTCAAACACCAGATATTGATGGTAAAGTATATTTTATAGATGGTGAAGCAAGAGATGGCGTAGGACCTTATCTTTGTAAAATAAAAAGGGTTGTGTATCCTGACCTATATTGTAAAATAGAATCTAAATTATAGCTTTTACGAGGTACCATTATGAGAAAACTTTTAATATTATTGATAGCAGTATTTCTTGTAATTTCATGTGCAGGTAAACAAGAGCAAGAAAAGAATGCAGCAACACTTTTTAAGGAAGGTTTACATTTTTTTCAAAAACAAAAATATGAAGATTCGGCTGTTTTGTTTGAAGAAGCATTGAAAAAAGCAAATAATCCTGAGCTTGCTGCAAAGTCACAACTTTTTTTAGCAGATTCTTATTATCTAGATGAAAAATTTGATGAGGCTATTGCTGCGTATAAAGCATTTTTGGAACTGTATGAAAATAATGAAGATGCGAAACGTGCATTGTTAAGGCTTGGACTGTCATACTATGCGATGTTACAACCTATTGACAGAGACCAATCATATACGAGGGATGCTTATAATACTTTTTTGAAATTGAGGGAAAAATATCCTGAATATGCAAAACGGTATGATATTGATAAAAAAATAAGACATTTAAGAAATCTTTTGGCAGAGAAAAATTTCTATGTGGCAAAGTTTTATGTCAGAATTGGGGAGAAAAAAGCATCACTATTAAGACTGGAAAAAATTATTAAAGAGTATAAAGATACAAAAATATATCCAGAAGCAGCGCTGCTTTATGCGAAAGTTTTGGTGGAGTTAAATAAACCTTCTGAAGCTGTATCTGTTTTGACAGATTTACTGAAAACGAGAAAAGATCCACGTCTTTTGCAAGGGGTTGATGAATTGTTGAGATTTATTAAAAAGAAAATTGGATAAACACAATGGATGATAGAAAAATTTTTTATTATTATGAACAAGGGAAAGAAAAATATAATTCAAAAGATTATGTTGGAGCGAGACAGTTTTTTGAAGAATTTTTAAAGTTTAAAGATAATTTTGCAGATGTACATAATTATCTTGGATATATTTATTATATCTCAAACGATTTAAATAGGGCAATTGAACATTATAAAAAGGCTGTGGAGCTAAATCCTTATTACACTGAGGCATTAATAAATTTGGTGGTGATATTACATAGCATAGGGGAATTTGATCAGGCAGAAATGTATTTGTCTAACCTAAAGAAATCAGAAAAGGTAAAAGGGTTAGCAGATAAATATTGTATTGGTAAATTAGCAAACATGCATGCAGAGGTTGCAAATCTTTATAAATCTCTTTTCCTTTATGAAGAAGCTGTTAATGAATATGAAAAAGCTTTGAATCTTGCCCCGGATTTTCCAGATATAAGACTTGAGTATGCTAATTTATTAAGAGATATAGGTAAGCTAGAAGAAGCGATCATTCATTATAATGAAATATTAATTAAAAAACCTAACTATGTAGAAGCACTGATTAATATGGCTGTAGCTTACTATAAGCTTGGATACTTAGGATTTTGTATTAATACGTTAAGTAAAGCTAAAGCTTTGGATCCAAATAATAGGATGTTGGGGATATTTCTTTATCTTTTAGAAAATGCAAAGGAGGTATATTAAGTGTTGGATTTGAGATTTATTGTAGCAAATATAGAGTTGGTTAAAGAGAAAACTCATGCACGAGGGTATAACGATGTCGATTTTGATTTGATTTTAGAGCTTGACAAGAAAAGAAGAAAGATAATTCAAACAGTGGAGAAGTATAAAAATGAACGTAATGAAATTTCGAAACAAATAGGGGTGTTGAAGAAAAAAGGGGAAAATACAAAGGATATTGAGGAAAAAGTAAAGAGCATTAAGGTTGAGATTGAGAAACTTGATGAAGATTTAAAAAATGTAGAAGCTGAAATCAAAGGTATTTTATTAAGAATTCCAAATCTTATTGATGATACAATTCCAATTGGCGATGATGAAAATGATAATGTATTATACAAAGAATGGGGCAAGAAGAGAGATTTTGATTTTGAACCAAAGCCTCATTGGGATATTGCAGAAGCTCTTGATATTGTTGATTTTGAAAGAGGTGTGAAGTTATCTAAGTCTAGGTTTTCTCTTTATAAAGGGCTTGGAGCAAAACTAGAAAGGGCTTTAATAAATTTTATGTTGGATATTCAGACGAAAAAAGGTTATCTCGAATTGATGCCACCCTACCTTGTAAATGAGCAGACAATGATAGGAACGGGACAGTTACCAAAGTTTGAAGAGGAACTTTTTAAATGTGAGAGAGATAATCTTTATCTCATACCTACTGCAGAGGTGCCTGTGACAAATATTTATGCCAATGAAATTCTTTCTGAAGAGGAGATGCCTATTTATATGACAGCTTATACTCCTTGTTTTAGAAGAGAAGCTGGTAGTCATGGTAAAGATGTAAGAGGGTTAATCAGGCAACATCAATTTAATAAGGTAGAATTAGTAAAAATTGTAAAACCTGAAGATTCTGCTGATGAGCTTGAAAAACTTTTACAAGATGCGGAAGAGATATTACAACTTTTAAATATTCCATACAGAGTAGTAACTCTTTGCAGTGGTGATATTGGTTTTTCTGCGGCTAAAACTTATGACATTGAAGTATGGTTACCAGGATTAGGAACATATAAAGAAATTTCTTCATGTAGTAATTTTAAAGATTTTCAGTCTAGAAGGGCAAATATTAAGTTTAGAAGAAAAGGAACTAAAAAAGTGGAGTATCCACATACTTTGAATGGTTCGGGGCTTGCTGTTGGTAGAACTTTTCTTGCTATTTTAGAAAATTATCAGCAAAAAGATGGGTCAGTTATAATACCTGAAGTTCTTAGAAAATATATGGATGGTATAGAGGTGATAGAGCTTTCTTAAGAGTTAGTGTTTGATCTTAAAAATTTTTAAAAGGTGTTTTTGTGTGTAAATTATATGTCTTAGCGACACCATTATCTCAGAATTATTCTGAAATTCCAGAACATTACGTTGCCATTTTAAAAAAAGTGGATTTATTTATTGGAGAAGAGAAAAAATTTACTTTGAGGCTTCTTGCCTATTTGAAAATGAGAAATAAACCATATTTATTAATAAATGAGCACTCTGTTGAAGATGATTATATATTAGCCTTGAAAAAGATAAAAGAGGTAAAAAGTTCGGTTTTATTTTCTGATTGCGGGACACCTACAGTAGCTGATCCGGGGTATAGACTTATAGATATGGCATATAAGTGCGATGTTCAGGTTGTATCATTGCCAGGGCCGTCTTCAATTATGGCTGCTTTATCTGTTTCTGGTTTTTATGCTGAAAAGTTTTATTTTGCTGGTTTTCCTCCTAAAAAAGGGGATAACAGAAAAAATTTTTTCAAAAGACTTGAAAATGTTAGAGAAACAGTGGTTTTGATGGAACGACCTTATGCATGTAAAAATATTTTAGATGATTTGAAATATTTGAAAAGAAGGATATCAATATCTTTTAATCTTGGTATGCCAAATGAGAAGACGTTTAGAGGGTTTCCTAGAGATGTAAGTAAGATGCTAGCTGATGTTAAGAAAGCTCCCTTTGTTATTGTTGTGGAAGGAGTAAAAAGATGAGAGAATTTTTGCTGAATGCTGTTAATGAGACGATAAATTTTGTAAAACCTGATAATTTGCTTATCAATTATGTAGACTTACAAGGAGATGTTCTTCGAATTGGTGAGGAAGAGTTTGATATCTATGGAAGAAAGATTCATGTTGTGGGGAGTGGAAAGGGTTCTGTGTTGATGGCAAGAGCATTGGAAAAAATTTTAAAGGATAGAATTACTGGTGGTATAATAATTTCTAACTTTTATGATAAACTTGATACATTAACTGTTGTTGTAGGATCACATCCTTATCCTGATTTTAATAGTGTAAATGCCACTAAAATGATGTTGGATTATTTGAGCAAAACGTCTGACAAAGATTTAATAATTTATTTGTTAAGTGGCGGTACATCAGCTCTTCTGGAGTTGCCGGAAGATACTATAGATATTGATGATATTCGCTTAATAACGAAAAAATTAATGGATTTGGGTTTGGATATAAAGGAGTTGAACAGTATTAGAAAAAAACTATCTAAAGTAAAAGGTGGTAAATTACTAAAATATATTAAAGGGGATGTTGTTACTCTTGTTCTTTCCGATGTGGTCGGAGATGATTTAGCTTTTATAGGTTCGGCGCCATTATATCCGATGAAGGATGATGTAAGTAAAATTATAAAAAAGTATGATCTTTATAAATTGTTCGATAATCAGATACTGAACTTGATTTTAAAAGAAGATTATATTGTTAGTAAAAATGTTAAACATATTATTATTGGTAGCAACAAGGTTGCCTTAAGTGCTTTATCAGACATGTTGGCAAATTGTGGTTTTGCTGTTATAAAGCTTACATCAAATTATCAGGGGAATGCTGAAACCATTGGTCAGATGTTTGCAGGAATATATAAAAATATTGTTGAAGATGGCTTCCCAATGAAACGTCCTGTTGCTATAATTGCTGGTGGAGAATCTACTGTGGAGGTTACAGGGAGTGGGATTGGTGGTAGGAATCAGCATATGGTTTTAGCATTTTTGCATGCGGTTAATTTTTTTGATGAACATTCTATTTTTGCAAGTGTAGGGACAGATGGTATAGATGGTCCTACTGATGCTGCGGGAGCTTTAATTGACTTTCATGTTTGGCAGAAAGTTATAGATAGTGGGATGGATGTAGAAGGTTTTTTGAATAGGTGTGATTCGTATCATTTTTTTGACAAAATGGGTGGGCTAATCAAAACAGGGCCTACAGGAACAAATGTATGTGATTTGACAGTTTTGATTGTAAAGTAAGATAGTTACAGAGAGGAATACTTGTAAGATGAATAAGTATCTTGTGATGTTTTTGTTGTTTATTGCGGGGACATTCGTTTCGTTGCAGGCTTCGGTAAATGCAAGACTTGCCAAGTATACAGGATTTCTAGAAAGTACTTTTATCTCATTTTTTGTGGGGACGATAACCTTATTTTTAATTCTTATTTTTAGAGGATTTGGTAATCTGAAAAATATTTTTGAAGTTCCAATATTGTACTTGAGTGGTGGAATAATGGGAGCCTTTTTTGTTTTTATTATTACATATTCTGTACCAAAAATAGGTGTAAGTGCGGCACTTAGTATCACAATTGGTGTTCAATTAATAATTGGCTTACTTATTGATAAATACAATCCATTTAATATTTCAGTTTTTCATGTATCATATTTAAATGTTCTTGGGGTTATATTTATTTTACTTGGTGTAATTTTTTTAACGTATAACAGGTGAGATATGATAGGTATAGGATATTTGATTTTATTTGTGATTGTAGTACTAGAAGGTTTTGAAATATTTCTTGAGATAATAAATATTAAATATGCAATAAGGATAATTTATAATAGTAAGGGAGATATTCCTGATTTTTTGAATTTTGAAGAATTAAAGAGAAGTATTGATTATCAATGGGATAAAGTTAAAGTAGGTGTTGGAGAGTCTATAACTAATCTTTTCTTTTTTTTAATGATATTTATTACAGGTTTTATACAATGGTATGCGAATCAAATTATAAATTTGACTGAAAATGGATTTTTAAGAGCATTTTTATTTTTAGGAAGTTTGCAACTTATAACTGGATTAATAAACGTACCTTTTTCATTATATAGGCAATTTGTCGTGGAGGAAAAATATGGTTTTAATAGAATGTCGTATGTGCTTTTCTTTAAAGACTTGCTAATAGAAACAATATTAGGAGGAATTATTTTTTCAGTTTTACTTTTTATAATAATAAACACTATTGAAACTTTTCAGCAAAACTGGTGGTTGGTGGCATCCCTGTTTGTTTTTATTTTCATGCTATTTTTAAATTATATATATCCTGTATTAATTGCTCCTTTATTTAACAAATTTGAACCAATAGATGATGAAAAGCTAGTGAGTGAAATAAAAAGCTTATCTGAAAAAGTTGGATTTAATATACGTGAAGTTGTTAAAATGGATGCTTCTAAAAGGAGCACTCACAGCAATGCTTATTTTACGGGTTTTGGAAAAAGGAAAAGAGTAGTTATATTTGATACTTTGATTAATAAATTATCTGTAGATGAGTTGTTGGCAGTTATTGCTCATGAGCTGGGTCATTTTAAAATGAAGCATATTATAAAAAATTTATTAATTTTATTGGTTTTAATCTTATTATCGTTTTTAATTACTTATTTTGCGGTAGATAAGGATTATATATATTTGTGGTTTGGTTTTAAGAAGTCGATTTTTGTTGGATTATTTCTTGTGACGCTACTTTTTGCACCATTCAAATTTATTGTTTCGCCTATATTTATGAGTATTTCAAGAAAGCATGAATTTGAAGCTGATAATTTTGCTGCTAGACTATTGAAAAGTGGGGCTCCATTAAAAAATGCTTTGATAAAATTGTATAAAGAAAATCTTTCAAATCCGTTTTCACATCCGTTGTATGTTTTCTTTAATTATTCACATCCGCCTTTATTGGATAGAATAGAAAGGTTAGAATTATATGGGGATTAAAAAGCATTTTGGTAAGGTTGTAAAAATAGAAAATCAAAAGATGATTATAAAGTTTGAAAAACTGCTTGGTTGCCATGCTTGTGAATATAAAGAAGGGTGTGGGATTACAGAAGAATCTAATGTGTTTGATTTCGACTTAATTGATGGGATAAAGGTTGGAGATAAAGTAAAGGTTTATATAGAAGATAGAGTAGTGTTGAAGTCAGCTTTGTTGGTATACGTTTTTCCTATAATAGTTTTGATTTTTTTTGCAATAATAGGTCATTTTATTATGAGAATTTTTGATTTTTCTGAGATTTTTATCCCTTTTTTTTCACTTTTTGGAGTAATAGGCTATTTTATAGTATTGAATAAAATTTATGGAAAAAACAAAATAGATATAAAAGTTGAGAAGGTATAATGAAAGAAGTATTTATTTTATATTTTAAATCAATAACAACTCTTTTTTTAGTGATAGATCCTATTGGGCTTGTTCCAGTTTATATGGCTCTTACAAGTGGTATGACGATTTCTGACAGGAAAAGTCTTTTAAATAAATCAATATTAGTTGGATTTATATTGCTAGGTATTTTTACTATTGCAGGAAGCAGTATTTTATGGCTTTTTGGTATAGATGTTCATGATTTTCGAGTGGCTGGAGGTTTACTTTTTTTGTTGATTTCTATTCAGATTATTTTTGGTAATGATGATAAACAATATAATAATGCTGGAACTGGGGTTGTGCCATTTGCTACTCCGCTAATGGTTGGACCTGGAGTAGTTACTGCTACAATTGTTTTAACAGGGACTGTAGGCGTGGTTACTACGTTAATTTCAGGTATTGTTTCTTTTGTATTTACTTATTTTATATTGTATTTTGGAAGAGAAATTCTTGATCTTTTAGGGAAAAATGTAACAGATGTAATTACAAAAGTTATTGGTTTGATTCTTGCTGCAATTTCAGTTCATTATATAAGAGAAGGGATTATTGGAGTAATAAAGTCATATTAAAGTATTATCTTGCAAAAAAATAAAGTTTTTATTGATTTGTTTTTTTTTATTTATATACTTGTATATTCATATATTGGGGGTTTCGATGGATAAGAAATGGTTGGAAACTTACGCTGAAAAATTCAAAATACTTGGTCATCCAGTGAGGCTACAAATTGTAATTGGATTGTTGAACAATGAATGTAATGTTTCTAAGATTTGTGAAGGTCTGAATATTCCTCAAGCTACCACAAGTCAACATCTAATAGCTTTGAAGAATAAAGGTATACTTGATTGCAAAAGAGAAGGGACAACCGTTTGTTATTATGTTGTAGATGAAGATGTTAAGGCTATCGTTGAGAAATTGATTGAAACGACAGGAATTGATCCTACTTGTAAATAAAAAATTCTGGAGACACCCGATTTTTTTATTGTTAGTTTGATCTATGTATATATAATAAATAGTTGCATGTTATTGTTTGTGGAAAAACATTTTCTTCATTTTTGCGAAATATCCGGTTTTGCTCCGAGGCAAGTTCCTCTAAAACCGCCATTTATGGAGGTATTATGGGAACTTGAACCCAGAAAATATTTTTCCATAAGCAAGTTCAAGCAAGGTTTTACAAAAAATGGGGTGACTCCATTAAAAAAATTTGGTTGACAACGTTACCATGTTTTGCTATTGATATCAGTCCAAAAAGTAATGCGCCCATAGCTCAACAGGATAGAGCAACGGACTTCTAATCCGTAGGTTGGAGGTTCGAGTCCTCCTGGGCGCGCTTTTTATGGTGGGTGTAGCTCAGTTGGTAGAGCACTGGGTTGTGGCCCCAGCGGTCGCGGGTTCAAGTCCCGTCACTCACCCTTAATTCTTTTGCGAGTGTGGCGGAACTGGTAGACGCGCTAGACTTAGGATCTAGTGCCATCCGGCGTGGGGGTTCGAGTCCCTCCACTCGCATAAGTGGACGAATAAAGCGGGTGTAGCTCAGCTGGTAGAGCGTGACCTTGCCAAGGTTGAGGTCGCGGGTTCGAGTCCCGTCACCCGCTTTTTTTTATATAAAAATCCTGTTTAAAAGGGGAGATTATGAAAGTTGAAGTAAAAAACGCTGAAAAATCACAAAAAGAATTATCAATTGAAATTCCCGTGGAAAAATATAACGAGGCTTTTGAAGCTGAATATAGAAAAATTGCTCCTACGGTGAATATCCCTGGGTTTAGAAAAGGTAAGGCGCCAAAAAGTGTAGTGTTGAAACAGTTTAAACATCGTATTAGTGTAAATGCTCTTGAAAAAGTTATAAATGAATCGATAATCCAGGCTTTAAGTGAGCATAAAATAAACCCGCTTAATACACCTGATGTAAGAGATGTAAACTTTGAAGAAGGTGAGCCTATAACTTTTAAGGTTTATGTGGATGTTTTTCCTGAGTATGATGTAATAAAATATGAAGGGTATGAATTTGTTAAGGAAAAAGATGAAGTTATAGAAGAAGACGTAGATAAGGTTTTAGAGAAGTTAAGAATGCAGAATATATCTTATGAGCCTGCGGATGATGCCGAAGTGCAAGATGGTGATATGGTTGTTATAGATTTTGAGGGTTTTATTGATGAAGAGCCTTTTGAGGGAGGAAACGCTAAAGATTATAGTTTTATTATAGGCTCAAAGACATTGTTGGAAGAATTTGAGAAGGGGATTATTGGTCATAAAAAAGGTGACGAATTTGAGATAGAGGTTACATTCCCTGAAAATTACTTTGAAAAAAGCCTAGCTGGGAAAAAAGCAGTGTTTAAAATTAATATTAAAGAAGTAAAAAAGAAAATTGAGCCTGAGCTTAACGATGATTTTGCTAAAGATGTTGATGAAGAATGTAATACTATTGAAGATTTAAGAGTAAAAGTGCGGAGGGATCTTGAAGAAGAAGTTGAACAAATTGCAAAGGAAAATCTTTATGATAAAGTAATTGAAAAGCTTATTGAAGAAAACCCTTTTGATGTCCCTGATACATTAATTAAAGAGCAAGCGGAGAGGCTTGCTACGCAAACAATGCAGCAATATCAGTATATGTATGGGGTAAATCCTGATCAGTTGGGCTTGAATAAAGAAAAGCTTGTTGAGGAATACTGGAATCTTGCTGAAAAGCAGATCAAAAGTGCGCTTATTTTAAATAAAATTGCTGAGAAAGAAAAAATAGAAGTAACAGATGAAGAAGTAGATAAGAAAATTGAAGAATTAGCTAGTAAACTGAAAAAGAATGTTGATGAGTACAAAAAAGAGCTTGAAAGGTTTGGGGGTATAAACAATTTAAAAAACAATATTTTAACGGATAAAATATTCGATTTTATTTTTAGTAAAAATAAAATCGAAGAAAAGATCGTTACTAAGGAAGAAAGAGATAAAATAAATAAAGAAAAAAATGAAAATACTTTAGCAGAAAGTAAGGGTGAGTAATTATGAGTTTTTTTATCCCTTATGTTATTGAGCAAACAGGTAGAGGCGAAAGAGCCTATGATATTTACTCACGATTATTAAAAGATAGAATTATATTTTTAGGAACTTCTATTGATGATAATGTTGCTAATGTTATTATAGCTCAAATGCTGTTTTTAGAGGCTGATGACCCTGATAAAGATATTTATCTTTATATAAATAGTCCTGGTGGAGTTATTACTAGTGGTTTGGCAATTTATGATACGATGAATTATATTAAGCCTGATGTCACTACAATTTGCATTGGACAAGCGGCGAGTATGGCTGCTGTACTTCTATCAAGTGGAGCAAAAGGTAAAAGATTTGCGCTACCACATGCTAGAATAATGATACATCAGCCACTTGGCGGGTTTCAAGGGCAAGCAAAAGATATTGAAATTCATGCTCAGGAGATTTTGAGGATGAAGAAAATTATAAACAAGATTTTGGCTGAGAATACAGGTAGAAGTGAAAAACAGATAGACAAAGATTCTGACAGAGATTTTTTTATGAGTGCAATTGAAGCTAAAGAATATGGTCTCATTGACGAATGTATAGAAAAAAGGGGTTGATATTATAACTTTTTTCTCTATTTTCTATTTAGAGTGTTTCGAATCAGTTCAGACTTATGGGGTGTAATCAATGAAAAACAAGGAAAATTTGTATTGTTCATTCTGTGGTAAACATCAGGATGAAGTTAAAAAGTTAATTGCTGGTCCAAATGTATATATATGTGATGAGTGTGTAGAGTTATGTTCTGAGATTTTACAGGAAGATATATCAAAAGAAGATAAAGATAAAGAAATAAAACTTTTAAGACCAGAAGAGATTAAGGCTAAACTTGATAAATATGTGATTGGACAAGAAGATGCTAAAAAGATTTTAAGTGTTGCTGTGTATAATCATTACAAAAGAGTGCTTTTTGGTGTAAAATCAGATGTTGAGATTGAGAAATCAAATATTTTATTAATGGGACCTACAGGAACAGGTAAAACTCTACTTGCCAGGACGCTTGCTAAGATCTTAAATGTCCCTTTTGCTATTGCTGACGCAACTACACTTACTGAAGCAGGGTATGTGGGTGAAGATGTCGAAAATGTGGTTTTAAAATTAATTCAGGCTGCAGACTATGATGTGGAAAGAGCATCAAAGGGGATAATCTTTATTGATGAGATTGATAAAATATCCAGGAAAACCGATAGTCCTTCAATTACCAGAGATGTGAGCGGCGAAGGGGTTCAACAAGCGTTGTTGAAAATTATAGAGGGAACAGTAGCAAATATTCCACCTCAGGGAGGAAGAAAGCATCCTCATCAAGAGTATATTCAGATAGATACCACTAATATACTTTTTATATGTGGAGGAGCATTTGCTGGACTTGAAGATGTGATTAAGAGAAGAATTGGTAAAAAAACACTTGGTTTTGGTACAGATATTAAAAGTACAAACGATATGACAAGAGATGAAATTTTAAAAGAGGTACAGCCTGAAGATTTGATTAAATATGGTTTGATACCAGAATTTGTGGGTAGATTGCCAGTAATTGCTACGTTACAAGATCTTGATGAAGATGCTTTGATTAAGATACTTGTGGAGCCTAAAAATTCGCTTGTAAAGCAGTTTCAGGAAATATTTAAGTTTGACAATGTAAAACTAACATTTACTCAAGGAGCATTAAGAGCTATTGCTAAAAAAGCTATTTCAAGAAAGACAGGTGCTCGCGGTTTGAGGTCTATTATAGAAGAAGCTATGCTTGATTTGATGTATAGAATTCCGTCTATTAAAGGGTTGCAAGAATGTATTATAACAGAAGATGTTATTAATAAGCAGGCAGAACCGGTTTTAATGTTTGAAAATAAACAGGAAACAGCTTAAAACTGGTTTGTGCCAGTTTTAAGCTGTTTTAATTTTGTTAATCAAATAAAAATCAAACAAAATCAGTTATTGTATCAATTCGAAAAAATCTAAAGAGGTAAAATATGGCACAGATTGAACAGTATCCGTTGATTCCTTTGAGAGATTTGGTTGTTTTTCCATATATGATTGTTCCTGTGTTTGTGGGGAGACCAAAATCAGTGTCTGCTGTAAAAGTAGCAGATGAAACAGATAAAAGAATATTTTTGACATTACAAAAAGACTCTCAGATAGACAAACCTAAAAAAGAGGATATTTATGAAGTAGGAGTAGTTGCGGAAATATTGCAGATTCTAAAACTTCCTGATAATACAATAAAAATATTGGTCGAAGGGGTTAAAAGAGCAAAAATTATAAATTTTGTGGATGACGATGAAACAACTTTTGTGGAAGTTGAAGAGTTGCCAGATGAAGTTTTGAATGAATCAGTTATAAGTCCATTAAAAGAAACGCTTCTAAAATCGTTTGAAGAATATATGAAAATTTCAAAAAAAATACCTGCTGATATTTATGATACTTTAAAAGATATTAGTGACTTAAATAAACTTGTATATCTTATTGCTTCAAACTTGCAGTTTAGACTTGATGAACTACAAACTATTTTGAGTAGAGATGTAGTGGAAGAGAGAGCTGAAAAATTAATTGAATTATTACAGACGGAATTGGAAATTGCAAAAATTGATGAGAGAATAAAGCATAGAGTAAAAGCTCAAATGTCAAAAGCTCAAAGAGAATATTATCTCAATGAACAGATAAAAGCTATACAAAAGGAACTTGGTAAAGATGACGATTTAAAGGCAGATTTAGAAGAGATTGAATCTAAAATTAAAAGTTTAAACATGCCTGAAGAAGTTCGTGAAAAGGCTGAACGTGAGTTAAAAAAATTAAAAATTATGTCCCCAATGAGTGCAGAATCAACAGTTGTCAGGAATTATCTTGATTGGCTTACAAGTTTGCCATGGGGTATTTACACTGAAGATAAAATAGATATTAAAAAAGCTGAAGAGATTTTAGATAGAGACCATTATGGATTGGAAAAGGTTAAAGAAAGGATACTGGAGTTTCTTGCTGTTAGAAAAGTATCACCAGATATTAAAGGGCCTATTCTGTGCTTTGTTGGACCTCCGGGAGTAGGGAAGACATCTCTTGCTAAATCTATAGCAGAATCTTTGGGTCGTAAATTTATTCGCATAAGCTTAGGTGGTGTAAGAGATGAAGCAGAGATAAGGGGGCATAGAAGGACGTATATAGGTGCTCTTCCTGGTAAGCTAATACAGTCAATGAGGAAAGCAAAGAGTATGAATCCTGTTTTTTTATTAGATGAAATAGATAAACTTGGTTCAGATTTTAGAGGAGATCCAGCTTCCGCTTTACTAGAAGCTCTTGATCCTGAACAGAATAATGCATTTATGGATCATTATCTTGAAGTTGAATTTGATTTATCAAAGGTATTTTTTATTACTACAGCAAATACCACAGAAACGATACCATCTGCGCTTCTTGATAGAATGGAAATTATAGAAATTTCAGGATACACAGAGAGTGAAAAATTTAATATAGCAAAAAAGTTCTTGATTCCTAAACAACTTAAAGAGCATTCTATTGAAGGGGATAAAATAAAAATAACTGATTCTGCTATTTACAATGTAATATGGTATTATACCAGAGAAGCTGGTGTTAGAAACTTGGAGAGAGAGATTGCTGCTCTTGTTAGAAAAGGTGTTAAGAAGCTAGTTAGTAATGAAAAATTAAAGCAAGTTGTTATAAGTGCAAAGAATATTGAGAAATATTTGGGAGTGAAGAAATTTAGAGTTGAAGAAGTGGAAGAAGATTTTGAAGTGGGAGTGGCTACAGGACTTGCGTGGACACCTTACGGTGGAGAAATTTTGCAGACAGAAGTAGCCATTTTTGATGGGAATGGTAAAATGACTATTACGGGTCAAATTGGAGAAGTTATGCAAGAATCAGCTCAGGCTGCTCTTACTGTTGTAAAAAGTAGGGCCGGTGTTTATAAAATTCCTGATTTTAAGTTTAAAGAATTTGATTTACATATACATGTGCCAGAGGGCGCAGTTCCAAAAGATGGCCCTTCAGCAGGTATTACAATTGCTACTGCTATTATGTCTGCATTAACAGACAGACCTGTAAATTGTAGAATTGCTATGACAGGAGAAATTACATTAAGAGGTAAAGTGCTACCCGTGGGTGGGATTAAAGAAAAAGTATTAGCGGCACACAGAGCTAAATTAAAAGATGTAATTTTACCAGAAGAAAACAAGAAAGACTTGACAGATATACCATCCGATGTTAAAAAAAGTGTCCACTTCCACTTTGTTAAAAGTATTGATGAAGTGTTTGAATTAGTTTTGAAAAAATAAAAAGAAAAGGGGTGATTTAGTTGGCTGTTAACGCAATTGTTAAAGTTGATGGTGATAATATCGATTCAGCATTGAAGCTTCTTAAAAAGAAGGTTGAGAGAGAAGGGCTTATTCGTGAGATTAAGCGTCATACTTATTATGAAAAACCAACTGAAGTAAGAAGAAAGAAGCTTCTTAAAGCAAGAAGAAAGCAACAAAAGTTAATCAGAAAGCTCAAAGAAAAATATAAGTATTATTAGAAAAAGCCCTTTTTAAGGGCTTTTTTTTGTGTCTTGGTTTCGATAAAGATGATAAGCAGTATCAACACCAACGAGTTTTTTTGCATTTTCTATTGAAATATTTTTTATTTTCCTTTTCAGTATAAGTTCCTTATATAGATATTTTTTTCTTAATATTTCTGCTTTAGTTTTTTTATACATTAGTAACAGTCCCTTGGAATAGCTGTACAATTTTCTAGTATCATTTGCAGTTTTGTTTCTGCAACGCATATATACGTGTCGGCTGCACCATAATAAATCAATACCTTATTGTTTTTTACTATCCAACCACATGGAAAAACAACGTTTGGTACATCTCCAATTCTTTCATATAGTTCTCTCGGAGCAAAAATAAAATGGGGAGTATACCTAATAACCTTCCAAGGTTTTTCTAAATCTAAAAGGATTGCTCCAACCCTATAAAGATTTCCTCCTGCGGTTTTTCTTACACCATGGTAAAGTAAGAGCCATCCTTCATCGGTTTTAATTGGAGGAGTTGAAGCACCTAGTTTATAGTTTCCCCAACCTGGTTCAGGTGAAAGTAAAACTTTGGCATTTCCCCAGTGGATTAAGTCGAAAGATTCTGTAATCCATAAAGATCCTCCAGTGCCAGCCATTCCACCAGGTCTATCTATAAGATAATATTTCCCATTTATTTTCTCAGGAAATAGTACTCCATCTTTGTTATCTGTTTCAGAACTAAATCCAATTCTTGTAAAAGTTGTAAAATCCTTGGTAAAACCTAGGCCGATGCGAGGGCCATAAGGACCAAAGGCAACATAAGTAATATAATAAGTATCTCCAATTTTTGTTATTCTAGGGTCTTCAACTCCATATTTTTCATATATAGCGTAAGGTTCTTCATTGCTTGGCATTATCCATGGTTTTTTTTCTATTTTAAAATTGTATCCATCATCGGAGTAGGCTAAAGTAAGATGGCTATGACCGCTCACATCTTCTACTCTGAGCAATAAAACAATTTTGCCGTTAAATTCACATGCTGCAGCATTAAACACAGTATTACATCTGTAAGGAATGTGATCCCTTGTGATTATGGGGTTATTTTCATATCTTTTGAAAATGTCAAATTTACCCATGATATACCTCCTAATCAAGTGTAATGATATGAGGATGGTGAGTAGGTATGCTGGTAAGCGATTCATAAAGTTCTAAATGGAGTTTTGCTATAATATCCCATGAGATATAATTTTTTACATACTGTTTTGCGTTTTTTGCCATATCTCTTCTTATTTGTTCATTACTTATTAATATAGAAGTTTTTTCAAGGTATTCTTCAATACTATTACAAGTAAAACCTGATTTTGACTTTTCTATTGTTTGAACCATTGAAGGTGTTTTACTTGTGATAACAGGCTTTCCAAAGGCTAAACAGTGTGCAAGTATTCCACTTTGAGAGTTTATTTTGTAAGGCAGTATTACTATATCAGATGCTGATAATACAGTATCAAAAGCTTTTTGAGAGAGCTGACCTCTAATGAGATAAATTCTATCCTTAAAAGGTGATTGTTCTATGAGATTAAAAAGTCTATCTCTATAGTTTTTATGTTCTATACCACGAATTTTCCCAGCAATTATCAAGATAATATTTTTGTTTTTGGAAGCTAGATTATTGAATATCTCAATTGTTGTTTCGAAATTTTTTGATGGTCGAAAATATCCTATTTGTAATAGTGCTATTTTATTTTCTGGAAGCTGCAATTCTTTTTTAGCATTAGCAACAGTATTAATATCTCTTGCTCCATGAGGTATGACAACAACCTTTTTGGTTAGATCTATATTAAAAAGCTGTTCTAAGGTTTTTTGTTGATATTTTTCATGGACAATAACTTTGTCAGAACTATATAATATAGCTTCTGTAATTATTTTGTGTTCTTTTGGCATATCTGAATAAACTGTATGCATTGTTGTAATAATTGGGATTTCTGATAATCTAAAATTTAAAATTAGCGGAATTACATTTATACCAAATTGACCACTATATAAAGCAAATTCGTGTTGAATATGTACGATGTCAGGAGTGAATCTTACCATCATGGAGTAGGTTTTGGTTGCAAAATCTGGATCATTGTAGTCAAAGGTTGGAAACACATTTTTACCGCTTGCTCCATAATGGGATATGATATAAATATCGGTATGTAACTTTTTTAAAGAGTCGGTTAGGTACTTTGTGTAGGTAGCTATTCCACATTCTATAGGAGGGTAGGAAGATATAAATCCTATTCTCATTTATCATCCTCCCAACATGGTGCTTTAAGTAAAATATTAAAAAATCAGTAAAATTCAACAAAATTTTTAGTTGCCACTTTTTTAGTGATAACTACCATATTTTATAATTCACAAATTTCAATTTTAGTATATAATTATTTGAAAAGGAGTAGGGATATGTTTGATATACCAACAGTGGATGATATTTTAAAAGGGCTTACCACCGATGTATATTTTTTGAGAACAGAAGAGATTTTAAAAAAATGTAACATTAATAAGAAAATTACAATGGAAGTGGCACAAAAAGGGATGCCAAAAGGGTATCCTTTTGGCTTGTTTACAGGACTTTATAATGTGTTAAAATTGTTAGAAGATAAACCAGTGGACGTATATGCTATTCCTGAAGGGAATGTTTTTTTTGAAAATATTCCTGTTATGACAATTGTGGGGAATTATCTTAATTTTGGAATTTATGAGACTGCTATATTAGGATTTATCTGTCATTCATCAGGTATTACAACAAAAGCAGCAATGTGTAAGATTGCTGCAGAGGATAAGATTGTTTTGAGTTTTGGTGCTAGAAGGGTTCATCCAGCTATTTCTGGTATGGTAGATAAATATGCATATATTGGTGGCTGTGATGGGTTTTCAGTTGTATTTGCAGAAAAACTTATAGGTAAAGAGGCGTCAGGGACAGTTCCTCATGCTTTGATTATACAGGTGGGAGATGGTTTAGAAACCATGAAGCTTTTTGATGCTTATATTGATCAGAATGTTAAAAGAATAGCTCTTGTAGATACATTTGGCGATGAGAGATTTGAGGCAATAAGGGTGGCTGAATATTTGAGAGACAGGCTATATGGGATACGTTTGGATACACCAAGTTCAAGAAGAGGTAATTTAAAGAAAATTGCAGAAGAAATAAGGTGGGAGTTGGATATTAGAGGATTTAATCATGTGAAAATATTTGCAAGTGGTGGATTGGATGAAGAAAGTATTAAAGATTTGAAATCTGTGATAGATGGTTTTGGAGTTGGAACGAGCATTTCGAATGCTAAAGTTATGGATTATTCTATGGATATTGTTGAAATCGATGGT
The DNA here is from genome assembly GCF_049472655.1 of Deferribacter abyssi. Taxonomy (NCBI): domain Bacteria; kingdom Pseudomonadati; phylum Deferribacterota; class Deferribacteres; order Deferribacterales; family Deferribacteraceae; genus Deferribacter; species Deferribacter abyssi. The sequence continues at coordinate 114,671 of NZ_JAQNCS010000004.1, read as the reverse complement.
AAACCATTAAGTAAGAAAGGTAAAATGTCCGGTTTTAAGTACGTATATCAATGTGACAAGTGTTTATGTCAAACCTACTCAATAGAAAAAGAGGCTGTACTGTTTTGTAATTGCGGAGAAAAAATGAAAATGATAACAAGAAAAGTGATGGAAAATGGTAAAATTTTAATTAATGAAGATATTGATAAAATTAGAGAAAGAGTAATATCACAATTTGAGGGGCTGAAAAGGTTTTTAACGTGACAGTCGATTTTATAAAGTTACGTCAAAAAATGGTTGAAATGCAGTTGGCTGGCAGAGATATAAGGGATGAGAATGTTATTGAAGCTTTTTTGCAGGTACCAAGAGAACTCTTTGTTATTGAAAAATATAGATATAATGCTTATGATGATTCGCCTTTACCTATAGGTTATGGACAAACTATTTCTCAACCATATATTGTAGCTAAAATGACTGAGCTACTTAATCTTTGCAAAAATGATATTTTATTAGAAATTGGAAGTGGTTCAGGTTATCAGGCTGCAATTGCTTCAAAATTATGTAAATTCATTTACTCTATTGAATTAATACCAGAACTTGCTAAGTTTGCAAAAGATAACTTAAAAAAAGCAGGGATAGATAATGTGAAAGTAGTTTGTGGAGATGGTGGCTTTGGATTGAAAGAGTTTGCTCCTTTTGATAAAATTATAATTACAGCTGCTGTGGAAAAAGTGCCTTTAGAGTTGTTTAATCAATTAAATGATGATGGATGTATTGTAGTGCCTGAAGGACCAATGCATACACAACAACTTGTAAAATATAAAAAATTAAAAAATAAAATTGACAAAGAAATATATTTTAATTGTATTTTTGTACCTTTGAGAGGGGATAAAGGATTTAAAGAATGAAGGGAGGAAACAGTGAAATTACTTAGATTTAAGACTGGAGATGTAGAGAAAAAAGGTGTTTATATTGATGGGAAAGTCAGACGCGTTTTAGGTTCTTTTTTTGATAGTTTTGCAGTTATTGATGAAGTTTATGAGTATGATGAGATACACTTTTTACCCCCAGTAATTCCATCAAAAATTGTATGTATTGGTAGGAATTATGTTGATCATGCAAAAGAATTGGGAAATGATGTGCCAGAAGAACCTCTTATATTCCTAAAGCCAAATTCTGCTCTCAATTATCATGAAGGAATTATAATATATCCTGATCAATCAAAACGAGTAGATTATGAGGCTGAATTAGCCGTTGTTATTAAAAAAAGATGTAAAGATGTGAGTGAAGAGGAAGCTCTTGATTATATTTTGGGTTATACTTGCTTTAATGATGTAACAGCAAGAGATATTCAGAAAAAAGAAAATAAGTTCACAAGAGGAAAATCGTTTGATACCTTTGCCCCTTTAGGTCCTTTTATAGAGACAGAATTTGGAAATTTCGATAGTTTATTTGTTAAAAGCTATGTAAACGGTGAGTTAAGGCAAAATGGAAATACAAAAGATATGATTTTTAAAGTTCCATACTTAATTTCTTTTATATCTAAAGTTATGACACTATATCCTGGGGATGTAATAGCTACTGGGACACCTGAAGGTGTGGGTGAGCTTAAGCCAGGAGATGTGGTTGAGGTTGAAGTAGAAGGTATTGGTAAACTAAGAAATTATGTCAGTAAAGAATAATATTGACTGTTTGCAGTGTGGGATTTGTTGTTACTTTTTTGATATTTCCACATTGAAAAAGCCGTCGCTTTCATCTTGTAAGCACCTTTCAAAAGATGGTAAGTGTAAAAATTATAAAAATCGACCTGCTGTTTGTAGAGATTTCCAGCCAGATGAAATATGTGTACTCATTTCTAGTTTGTCTTTTGAAGATAAAATAAAAGTGATGAAAAAAATTTATGGTGTGGAATGAGTTTGTACTTAGGTCTTACTGGTAATATAGCTTCAGGCAAATCAACAGTGGCAAAAATGTTTGAGTCTTTAGGGTGTTATACTATTGATGCAGATGTAATAAGTAGGATTGTAATGAAAAAAGGAGAAAGTACGTATTTTAATATTTTAAATGTTTTTAGTGAAAAAATACTTGATGAAAATGGTGAGATTGATAGAAGAAAGTTAAAAGAAATTGTTTTTAATGATGATTCAAAAAGGATTAAATTGGAGCAAATTGTACATCCTGCAATTAGGGACTACGAAAAAAAACTGATATCAGAAATAAAAGGGAGAGATTCGCAGGCTATAATTTTAACTCAAGCCGCATTGATTATTGAAAAAAATAGTTTTAATAGATTTGATGGGATTATTTTAGTTTATGTTGATAAAAGAAGTCAGTTAGAAAGGCTATTAAAAAGGGATGGTATAGATGTGAGACTAGCCGAAAAGATTATTGCATCTCAGATGCCATACGAAGAAAAAGTTGTTTATGCTAATTTTATTATTGATAATTCAAAGGATTTAAAACATCTTAAATCAGAAGTGAATAGGGTATACAATGTCTTAAAAATGCATCTGTATACAAAGAAACAGCTGAAGAAACTTGAAAGAAATATTGTTTATAAATTTGTTACTAAGTAAAAGGGTAAGAGTATTTTGATTTACAATTTTGTTTTATGCAAAACACATTTATAGTAAACAGATTATTTTACTACTTGTTGTTTGATTTTCGTATGAAGATGTGTTTTGAGTTTTGAGAAATAATTACTTGCGTATCATGAAGTATTACTTCTAAGCATTTTTATTATATAATAATTAAAATTTTACTTTTTAATAAAATAAATTTACACTTTTAAACTGTATAGCCCTTCTTTTTTTAAAACATATTGTGAATAAGTAACTTCTTTAACAAATTCTAGATTATGAGAAACGATAAGTAATGTTTTATCTAATGATTTTAATATATTACAAATTTTATTTATGGCATTCTCATCAAGTGCTGTTGTTGGTTCATCTAAAAGTAAAATTTCTGGTTCACACACAAGTATACCAGCAAGAGCAACTAATTTTTTTTCCCCACCTGATAGTTTAAAAGTGGATTTGTCAGCGAGATGACTTATTTCTAGTTTGTACATAATGTATTCGACTTTTTTTTCTACTTCCTCTTTATGAAAACCTAGGTTAAAAAGACCAAAGGCAATATCATCTTTCACTATAGGGAAAATAAATTGGTCATCAGAGTTTTGAAAAAGAAATCCTATCTTTTTGCGTACATCGTCAAAATCCTCATCATTTTTAATTTTGTTATCAAAAATATAGATTTCACCTGTTTTTGGTTTTTTAAGTCCACTAATTATTTTTAAAAGGGTTGTTTTACCTGCTCCGTTTGGTCCAACAATAGCTATTTTATCTCTATGTTTAATATGGAGGTTTACATCTTTAAAAATAAGTGTTTTATCTTCTGTCGTGTAAGATATGTTTTTTAACTGAAGAGAGCAACTCATATTTTATAACCAAATATATTATAAATGAATATTGTAAATGTTGCAATGAGTAAAAGATAATCACTTAAGTTGGTGGAAGATTTTGAAAGAGAGTAAAACTTACCGTTAAAATTTTTTATAATAAGTGCATCTTGCAATGTTTGAGCTTTAAGAAATGCTCTGTGAATCAATGCTCCTATAATTGATGCCATTGTTTTATATGTTAATAAGTTTGTTTTTGCTTTAAAATTTCTTATTTTTAACGTTTCTAATAACTTGTCTTTTTCTGAAGAAAATATGTCAATGTATTTGAAAGAAAATATCAATAATGCTTTAAGTTTCCATGGGATTTTTAAATGAACCATAGAGCAAAAAATCTCATGTTTTTGGTGAGAGAGGATTATAAATAGATTGAAGATGGTTATTAAATTCACTCTTATGAATATTAATTTAATAAAACTAGTGTCACGATGGAAAATGTATACAGTTATCATAAGAAAAAAAATGAATATGTTTAGCTTCATAAGATAAATTAAAAATTTAAAAAGTTTTATTTTCCTGATATTCAAAAAAGCTAATATAAAAATTGGTAAAATATCAATGATAAAAAAGTTAATTTTAAAAGCAATGGTAAATGTGTAAAAAATTATAGATAAAAAAAGAAAATTAAAATTCATTTTATTTCTTTTTAAATAATCTAAGAATTCCGAAAACCCCTAAAAGGGTAGCTATTCCAATATAAATTTTTATGTATTTAAGCTTTTTATCTAATTCTTCATCAATTAGTTTTTGCAACATTTCTTTATTATATGATTCTGTAGTTTTTATCGAAGTTGATTCTTTACTATCAGCGGGTGTATCCCCTTCCAATACAAATTCTCCCTTGTGACCAAGAGTTTCTTCAACTACTATTTTGATAGGTTCTTTCCATTTCATATCAGTAGAAAATTCACCATTGTTGTCTGTTTTGGCGTTTAAGATTTTATTGTTATCTTTATACAATGCTATTGTACAGTTTTTGCAAGGAGTACCGTCTACAAAATATGTGCTGATAAAAATTTTACCATTTTCAGTATAAGCAAAAATGTTTAATTTGTGTGCGAAAGAATTTGATATAAGAATTGATAAAAAGGATAAAATTATAAAAAATCTTTTCATTTAATGTGCCCCCATAACTTTTTTAAATATTCAACGATAAACATTGTAACAATACCTTCTATAATCATTAGTGGGAAATGAGCAATGAATGAGGCGTAAGCAACTTCTAAAAATTTTTTACCACTCAATGCGAGTGATAATGATAGAAAAGTAGCAGAAACAAATACAGCCAAAAAACCTGATAGAAAAGCACTCAATTTTGTCCCTCTATAAATGTAATATGCTGCTACTGCTCCAGCAAACATGTTTAAGGTATTTAATCCAAGAGTTGTTAAACCACCATAACCAAAAAGTAGAAATTGTAGTAGCAAAGCCACAAAAATTGCAGATATTGAATGAATTCCTAAAATAATACCTAAAATACCATTAAGAACTAAATGAATAGATGTAGGGCCTAATGGAACATGGATGAATGATGCTACAAAGAAAAGCGTAGACATAAGTGCAGTTTTAGGTAGTTCTTTATAAGTGATTTTATATACTGAGTAAATAAGAGGAGCCGCAGCTATTAGATCGGCTCCTATAACTACTTTTGCATTTAAAATACCATCAGCAATATGCATGGGAACGACTCTTATTTTGTATCGTAAACTTTAAGCCAGAAAACTGCACCAAGTTCAACAGGGTATTTTTTTCCATCTTTTTCAATCATTTTATCTCCTTCCATCAATGCAGCAAAACCCCACCAGCCTGCGAATGGAAAGCTGTATGTAAATATACCGTTTGCATCAGTTTTGATTACTTGAGTTATAAATGTGTCATTTGGTGCTTTTATCCCTTTATCATTAAAGATTTCTACTTCAACTTCAGCAAAAGGAACAGGTTTACCATCTTTTAATACCATTCCTCTAAAAGTATTCCCTTTCCACAAACCATATGGTCTAGTAAGAGGTACTATTTCTGCTTTTAAACCTATTTTTTTATCCCAACCATTTTCTAAATAGAAAGAATTGACTACAACTTTTGTTATGTGTTGTATAAAAATTTCTTCTGCAGGCTCAAAATAAGGTTTTGGTATAACATAAAAGATGTAATCGCCAGGTCTTTTGACTTTATAAGCTGATTTCCATGCCAACTTGTCGTTTATTTTATAAGATGTCAGTGATTTTGTAAAAATATGTTTTTTACCATTGAAATACACTCCTGCTTCAATGGGAGCCACCATATTCAAATAACTTTGTTCAAATGGATGCATGAAAATATAATTTAGTTTCAGATTTAAGTATTTGCTTGATGTGATTACATCAGTATTTGGTATAATCATTTGAAAGTGAGCAAAAGCATTTCCCACTGAAAAAAATACAATTGCTAAAGTAATAATAAAAAATTTTTTCATCTTAAACCTCCATTATAGTGTTACGAATTTTGATAGCAGTAACACTGTGATGTGTCAATAATTTATTGAGAAAATTTCTGGAATGATTTTCTAAAGTACAAATTATATAGGTAGTTCCTATAGATTATAATGTTTTTGTTTTTTTTGATAAATAAAAACAAGCTAGATAATTTATAATTAAAAAAACCGCAAGACTAGCTTGCGGTTTATGCTTTATTTATTATTTAATCTACTTAAAACTTTTAATGAAACTTCTAAAGGGCAATAATCTAGGCCCCTTTCACTTGTTTCATCACCTCTTCTACGAAATTTTCCTGCTTTTTTTCGATACCCTCACCGAGTTGATATCTTACAAATCTTCTAACTTTTATGTTTTCACCAATTTTTGCGATTTTTTCAGCAATATGTTGAGATACTGTTACATCAGGGTTTTTTACAAAAGGCTGATCAAGAAGACATATGCTTTCTAAATATTTTTTAATTTGTCCTTCTACTATTTTTTCAATTATATGGTCAGGTTTACCTTGTTCTTTTGCTTTAGCAGTATAAATTTCTTTTTCTTTTTCGATTACTTCTTGTGGTACTTCATCTTTGGAAACATAGAGAGGATTTGAAGCACAAATATGCATAGCGATATCATGACACAATTCTTTAAATTCGTCAGTTCTAGCAACAAAATCAGTCTCACAATTTACTTCAACCAGTACTCCTATTTTGCCACCACCGTGAATATATGATACTACTAGCCCTTCTGCTGCAATTCTACTTGATTTTTTAGCAGCATCAGCAAGCCCTTTCTTTCTTAAGAATTCCACAGCTTTTTCAATATCTCCGTTTGTTTCTTGTAGAGCCTTTTTGCAGTCCATCATCCCTGCGCCAGTTTTTTCTCTAAGCTCTTTTACCATTGCTGCAGTAATTTGTGCCATTATTTTTCCTCCTTAACTTCTTCTTTTTCTTCTACGTTTGTTTCTTCGCTTTCTACTATTTCATCAACAGGGATATCTTCATCGTCATCTTTTTGTTCGTTAGCAGATCTAATTTCTTCTAATAGTTCTTCTTCTCTTAGTTGTTTTCCTTCAAGAACTGCATCAGCAATTTTCCCAGAAATAAGCTGACATGCTCTAATAGCATCATCGTTACCAGGAATTGGAAAATCTACTAAATCTGGATCACAATTTGTATCAACAATTGCTACAATTGGTATTCCAAGTTTTTTAGCTTCTAATACAGCGTTCATTTCTCTTTTTATATCAATTATAAAAAGTATGTCAGGTATATCTTCCATATCTTTAATACCGTAAAGATTTTTTTTGAGTTTTTCGTATTCTTTTTTCAACCTAGCAGCTTCTTTTTTTGAATAATTTTTTATATATCCTGAATTGAACATTTCTTCTAATTCTTTGAGTCTTTGTATTCTAGTTTTAATAGTTTGAAAATTAGTTAATGTACCACCAAGCCATCTGTTATTAACATAAAAACTTTGGCACTTTTCAGCTGCTTCTTTAATTGCTTCTTGAGCCTGTTTTTTGGTCCCGACAAAAAGTATTGTAGAACCATTTTTGACCATATCTCTGATAAACTCATAAGCCTGATTGAAACATTGCACCGTCTTTTGAAGATCGATAATGTAAATACCGTTTTTCTTCCCAAAGACATACTTTTCCATCTTTGGGTTCCATCTTTTTGTTTGATGACCAAAATGCACTCCGGCTTCCAAAAGATTTTTGATTGATATGTAAGACATAGTTCCTCCTTATTTGTTATTCCTCCGCCCAAGACACAGGCATCAGTAAAAACTGACACATGCCTAATGTCTTAATTTACACGGGCGTGTGTTTTAGGGTGTTCCTAATAACACATAGTTATCGATAAATCAATAAAAAGTTTTGAAAGAATATTGTAGAAGTCATTATCTATAGTTAAGTTGATGTAATGTTTTGGAAAAACTAATAAAAGGCAATATTATTATTGACAAATATAAATATACATATATTTATAGGTATATATATTCTTGGGGGTGTTATAATGAGTAACTACGACATATATGCAGAAAAATTAAAAATTTTAGGTCATCCAATTAGGTTACAGCTTGTACATGGTTTGTCAAAAAAGGAATGTAATGTAACAAAGATTTCTGAAATGATGAGTATTCCTCAAGCAATTATAAGTAGACATTTGAGTCTTTTGAAAAATGCTGGAATTGTAGAAGGAGAAAGAGATAAAAATATTATTTGTTACAAAGTGATAGATGGAAAAATAAAAAAAATTGTTGATATACTTATGGAGGGAGAAGAATGAGAATATTAAGAGTTGTGGGACTTTTGTTCCTTTATAGTAGTGTAGCTTTTGCTAAGCCTCTTACCTTTACTGAAGCAAAAAAGATGGTTTTAAAGAACAATAGTGTAATTAAGGCTTATGAAGAGGAAGCCAAAGCAGCAAAATATCAGTTGTATCAGGCAAAAGGAGCTTACCTTCCGAAACTAACTATTTCTGAAACATATATGAGAACAGATGAGCCTGCAACGGCAGCGTTTTTTAAAATGGCTCAGGGTAAATTTGATATGCCGTATTTTTTGACACAAATGAGTAATCCTGAAAATGTATCGAATTTTGAGAGTAAAATTGAAATTATTCAGCCTGTTTTTATGAATGGTAAGATTCTTTTTGGAATAAAACAGGCTAAAGCAATGGAGCAAGCTGCAAATTTAAAATTATCAAGGATTAAAGAAACTTTAATATACAATACCTACAGGTCTTTTTTTGCAGTGGGATTATCAGAAAAAGCTTTAGATGTAACAAAGAAATCATATGAAAGAACTAAAAGATATTATGAAATGGCAAAAAATTTCTATGAGAATGGGATGATTGTTAAAAGTGACTTACTTGTTGCTGAAAATTATTTATTGATGAATGAAGTGGCTGTTAAAGATGCGGAAAAACAGGTGGAAGTTTCTAAGAGCTTTTTACAACGACTCTTAAACTCTGATGATAATATTGAAATTGTCTGGAGTGATGTGGATCTAAATGTAAATAAAAAGCTGAATGATTATTTAGCGTTAGCTATGAATAATAGGGAAGATTTAAAAGCGTATGAAAAATATTTAAAAGTTAATGATTATGAAATTAAAAAAGCAAAAAGCTTATTTTTGCCTGAAGTGGCACTTTTTGCTAATTATAAACAAAATGATAATAAGTTTTTAGGTGATGAAGGAAATGGTTTTACAATAGGTGCATATGTAAAATTAAATCTATTTAACGGCTTTTCTGATTATAACAAAGTAAGAGAGTCAAGAAGTAAATATTTTTCACTTATTAATAAGATAACTGATTTAAAGTATCAAATTAAAAGTGAAGTTAAAGAAGCATATTATTCAATTTTTGCTAGTGAGAAGAAGGTGGAGACTGCAAAGATTCAGGTAGAAAAAGCTTATGAGGCTTTAAAAATTACTGAAAACCGATTTAAAGAAGGCATTGTAAAGGTGACTGAGCTTCTTGATAGGGAAGTTGAAGTCAAAGAAGCTGAGTTAAAACTGTATATGGCAGAATATGAACTGATAGTTAATAAGGCAAGGTTAATGTTTGCTGTAGGATTGTTAAAATAAAACAAATTAGGAGGATAGATTTATGAAAAAATGGTTAGCTATTTTGTCATTATTCTTTTTTATAGCTTGTTCGTCAGGCGAAAAAAAGAAAATGACCGAACAACTTGAGTCTCCAAAGAAAGTAAAAGTAAAAACAGAAATTTTGAAAAAAGAAACAGTAAGTACAGGATTCAGTTACAGTGGTACAGTATTTAGTAATACTACCACGTATCTTATGCCTAAAGTGGTTGGGTATATTGAAAAAATTTATGTAAAAGAGGGTGAGAGATTTAAAAAAGGTGAGTTGCTTATAAAAATTAAAAGTAAGGAACTTGAAGATAAGAGAGAATTTGCAAAAGCAGCAGTTAAAGAGGCTGAAAATGGATTGAAGCAGGCAGAGCTTGGTATAGAAATGGCAAGACAACAATACCAGCAGGCTAAGGCAGCTTATGAACTTGCTGAAAAAACATATAAAAGATTTAAAAATCTCATTGCTAATGAAAGTGTTAGTAAACAGGAATTTGATGAAGTTGAAGCTAAGTATAAAATGGCAAAAGCGGCTTATGAAATTGCTGAAAGAAATGTGAAACTTGCAGAGGAAAAATTAAATCAGGTTAAAATTAAGAGAGAACAAGCATTAGCTGCGTTATCAGAAGTAAATACATATTTATCCTATACAAAAGTTCTTGCACCTTTTGATGGAATAGTTTTAGAAAAAAAGTCAGATGTGGGTAATTTAGCTGCTCCAGGTCAACCTATTTTGAAAATAGGAAGTCTTGATAATGTGGTTTATGCTTATGTTAACGAAAGTGTTACTGGTAAATTTAAGGTGGGTAAAAAAGTGGATGTGGAAATTCCATCTATTGGAGTACAGTATATTGCAAAAGTTTTAGAAATAAGTCCTGATGTAGATCCTGCCACGAGGAATTTTAAAATAAAATTGACAGGGAATAGTGATGCCACTCCAGGTATGTATGCCAAAATTAAAATAACAGGGACAAAGGAAAATATTTTACTTGTACCAAAACAGGCGGTAGTGATTAGAGGGCAGCTTGAGATAGTGTTTGTAGATAAAAATGGAAAAGCTGAATTGCGTATAGTCAAAACTGGTAGAAGATTTCAAGATAAAGTTGAAATTCTTAGTGGTTTGAGTGAAGGAGAGAAGATTGTGATTGAGAATGCTGATAAACTAAACGCTGGAGATATCCTGGAGGGGTAATATGGAAAAAAAGGATAAAGAAATAAAAAAGAACAGTGAAGTTGAAAACTGTGAAATAGAAGTAGAAGAGGAACTTGAAGAGTTAAAATATGGAATAGCAGAAAGGGTGGCAAAGGCGTTTTTACGCTCGAAAATCACTCCATTACTTGTGATTGCTTCTATTTTTATAGGAATTGTTTCTGTTATTTTTACTCCTAAAGAGGAAGAACCACAAATTGTTGTTCCAATGGTTGATATTTTTGTACCATACCCAGGAGCCAACGCAAAGGATGTGGAAAAGGTTGTGGTAGAACCTCTTGAGAAATTAATGTGGGAAATACCAGGTGTTGAATATGTTTATGGAACAGCAATGAATGATGTTGGCATGGTAGTTGTTAGGTTTAAAGTGGGTGAAGATGAAGAAAAAAGTATAACAAAATTAAAAACAAAAATAGATTATAATATGGATAGAATGCCACATGGGGTATTACCTCCTATTATTAAAAAACGTTCTATTGATGATGTGCCTCAAGTGGCACTAACTTTATGGTCTAAAAAATATGACTCATACACGTTAAGGAGAATTGCTGTAGAGGTTGAGCAGCAATTGAAAGAAATTCCTGATGTGTCTGAAACGTCTATCATAGGTGGATATAAAAGAGTTATAAAGGTTGAACCTGATATAGTTGCACTCAAATCATACAATATTGATCTTTTTAGATTGTATGGCGCAATTAATATGTCCAATCAGTCTTTAAATACAGGTGAAATAACTTACAATAACAAAACATTTTATATCAAAGCGGGTGGTTTTTTCAAAGATGTGCAAGATGTTAAGAATTTAGTTGTTGGTGTTTATCAAGGGAAACCGGTTTATCTTAAAGATGTAGCTAAGGTGATGGATGCTCCAGAAGTTCCAAAGAATTATGTATTGATAGGGTTTAATGAAAAAATATCTCCTAACCTTTATAATGCAGTAACTATTTCGATTTCAAAAAGAAAGGGGAGTGATTCGGTTGTAGTAGCTGAGCATATATTGAAAAAACTTAATAGTCTAAAAAAGACAATTATACCTGAAAGTGTAAATGTAACTATTACAAGAAATTATGGTGAGACAGCTTATGATAAGGTGAAAACTCTTATTGAGCACTTACTTGGAGCTATTTTAGCAGTTATAATTGTAATGACATTTACAATGGGATGGCGTGCAGGATTGGTAGTTTTTGTGGCATTACCAGTAACTTTTGCCTTAACATTATTCGTATATTATATGTTTGATTATACCTTAAATAGAGTAACTCTTTTTGCTCTTATATTTGTAGCCGGTTTGGTGGTGGATGATGCTATTATTGTTGTAGAGAACATGGAGCGGCATTTTAAGATTTCAAAGACCAATTTATTAAAACGAGCTATAATGGCTGTTGGTGAGGTGGGTAACCCTACAATCCTCGCGACAATCACAGTTATTGTGGCCATTTATCCAATGGCTTTTGTTAGAGGGCTGATGGGGCCTTATATGAAACCAATGCCAATTGGTGCATCACTTGCGATGATTTTTTCGCTACTTGTGGCCCTTATTATTACTCCGTGGTTATCATACAAACTTCTTGCAGGTCATACCAAAGTAGAAAAGGATGTGGATGAAGAAGACTACATTAAAACTACAAAACTTTATAAAATGTATAGTAGTATTCTTGTACCTTTAATGGACAAACTTTCTTTAAGAATTTTGTTGGGTGTTGTGATGATTGGGCTATTCATAGGTGCATTTATGTTTATTCCGACAAAGCTTGTAGTAATGAAAATGCTCCCATTTGATAATAAAAATGAATTACAAGTAATTATCGATATGCCTGAAGGAACATCACTTGAGGAAACGACAAGGGTAGCGTCGGAAATTGGTAGTTATTTGGCCACCGTAAAAGAAGTGAAAAATTATCAGATTTATGCTGGTATTGCTGCACCTTATAATTTTAATGGCCTTGTAAGGCATTATTTTTTAAGAAAGGGTAGCAATGTAGCTGATATTCAGGTAAATTTTGTGGATAAAACTGCAAGGAAATTAAAAAGCCATGCTTTAGCAAAGTTGATAAGAGAGCCGATTCAAAGGATTGCTAAAAAATACAATGCAAATGTGAAAATTGCTGAAGTTCCACCTGGTCCACCAGTGTTGTCTACTTTAGTAGCAGAAGTTTATGGACCAAATGAAAAGGCAAGACTTGAGGTAGCTAAAAAAGTAAAGGAGATTTTCGAGAATACTGAAGGGGTGGTAGATGTGGACTGGTATGTGGAAGATGATATGAAGGAGTATGTCTTTGAAGTGGATAAAGAAAAGGCTGCTTTAACAGGTATATCTACTGAAATGATTGCGAAGACAATGTATATGGCTTTAAATGGTATGAAAGTTGGAAGAGTACATACCGGATTTGATAGAGAGGGAGTGGATATTATATTGAAATTACCTGAGAACGAGAAAAATATCTTAGACAGTATTAAAAATATTAATTTGATATCAATGGCAGGTAAACCTGTGCCTTTGATTGAACTTGTTCATTTGAAAGAAAGAGTTAAAGATAAGGCCATATATCATAAGAATCTTCAGCCTGTGGTTTATGTCACAGGGGATGTGGCAGGAAAAGAAGAAAGTCCTGTTTATGCAATTTTAAAAATGAATAAGAATATTAAAAACATCACTTACAATGGCAAGCCTGTTGAATTACTTTGGACACATCAGCCTGAAACTACAGACCATGTAAGTATCAAGTGGGATGGAGAATGGCAAATTACTTATGAAGTGTTTAGAGATCTTGGACTTGCCTTTGCTGCTGTATTGATAATTATGTATTTTGTTCTTGTGGCTTGGTTTAAATCGTTTGCTACTCCAATTATTATGATGATACCTATTCCTTTGAGTTTACTTGGTATAATTCCAGGACATTATCTTTTTGGAAAATTTTTTACAGCCACAAGTATGATAGGGTTTATTGCTCTTGCAGGTATTATGGTGAGAAATGCAGTTTTGCTTATTGACTTTACCGAAGCTGCATTGGAAAAAGGGAAAAGTATAAAAGAGGCGGTGGTGCAGGCTGGAGCCATTAGGACGAGACCGGTGGTTCTTACTACGGTGGCAGTTATTACTGGGGCATTGTTTATGTTGCCTGATCCTATTTTTGCTGGACTTGGAGTTTCTCTGATTACAGGAGCTGTGGTATCTACTATATTAACACTTGTGATTATACCACTGACCTATTACATTTACTATAGAATGTTTGGAAAATTTATAAAGAAAGTGGAGGTATAAAACATGACAGTTAAGAGACTTATGAGAATTATTCCAGGATTATTTGTGACTATTAGTGTGATTTTGGGTTTAACAGTAAATAAGTGGTGGTTTGCCTTTACTTTATTTGTTGGTTTGAATCTGTTTCAATCTGGATTTACAAATTTCTGTCCATTGGAAAAAATTCTTATTAAACTTGGTATTCCGGAGGAATAAAAGGAGCCCTTTAGAGGGCTCGCTTTTTGATTTCTATGTTAACTTTTCCACCACACATATTATGCTTTTTACAAGTAATTGTTTTTAATGTATTTTATTGCTTCTTTTTTACTTTTTAAAACACCTATGACTAATTTTTCATGAACATCATTTAGTATAGTTGAAAACATTTTTTTATCTTTTATAGGTAGTTGTATCAAATCGTGTCCTGTAATTAGGTTTTTCTTTTCCCAGTGCATCAGTTTTGCAAGTTCTCTAATTCTGATAATTGTTTGATAAATATGCTCCATTGATTTTCCTTTGGTAAGGTTATCAGCCAAGGTAAAAAGAATTAGTTCTTCAAGATATGGATTATGTTTATAAATGAACTTTTTTAAAGTGTTATTTTTTGCAGTTTCAGTGGCATAAACTCTTATTTTTGTATGATATTTAATCAGAAGTAGGATTTTGTTAATATGATTTTTGTGTATAGGGTATTTGGTTAAATACTTTTTTGCTATTTTAACACTTTCCTTTTCATGTCCAATAAAGTTTTTATAATTGTTTTTTTCTCCGGTATACCCTTTTCCTACGTCATGAAACAAGGCAGTAAGTAGGAGAATATTCTTTGTTTGGTCAGAAAGATTCAATTTTTCAGCCATATATTGCATTAATTCTACTACTTTAAATGTATGTGTAAGAGCACAATCTTTATGGTATTTCCCCTGTGGTAAACCTTCTATTTTCTTAAATTCCGGGTAAAGGACAAACAGAACTTCGCTCTGTTGTAGCATTTTCAAGGCGTTGAAATTATGATTTCTTTTTAATAGTTTAATTATTTCGTCATAAATTCGTTCATTCGGTGCATTTTTAAGAAGCTCTTTTTCATGATATATTTTGTTCAAAGTTTCTGTATCAATTTGAAAACCGAGCTGTGAGGCAAACCTGTAAGCCCTTAGAATTCTTATGGGATCATCTTGAAAAACTTCTTCATACACATGTTTAATTAATTTTTTATTAATATCTGTTATATCTCCGATGATTTTGCCATTTTTATCCATTGCCAGGTTGTTAATGGTGAAATCTCTTTTTTGCAAATCATCTGATATTGTTTTACCTCTTGGCTTTGATACATCAATAACAATATTATTAACATAAAGTCTAACATTATCTTTGAAAGGGATAGCGGTAGCATTTAGTTTTTTCTTCAAAATTTTTGAAAATTCTCTGTAATCGATACCAAAAGGGACGATATCGATATCATGCGATTTGATGCCTAAAATCGCATCTCTGACACACCCTCCCACAAAATAAAAATCTATATCAAAATTTTTTGACAGTGAAATTATTTTTAAGGTTAAATTATTATTGAGGAAGTCCTTTAATCTCATTTTAGTTTTTTAAACTAAAAAGCGATTGATTTCAATGGTTGAGTATATATAATGATTTTTATGAAAATTGTGGTGATTTCGGATACGCACACAGATGATATTGATAAACTGCCATCGGCGTTGATTACGGAGTTTAACGATGCTGATGCCATTTTGCATGCTGGAGATATTGTGGGCTATAAGCTTATACATCAGATTGAGCATATAAATCCAAATGTATACGCGGTAAAAGGAAATATGGACCCGTTTTTTGATGAAAAATTATTGCCTAAAAAAAGAATATTAAAGTTTGATGAAGTTAGGGTGGGACTTATACATGGGTATGGAGCTTCTTTTGGGCTAGAAAATAGACTTTTATATGAATATGATGATGTAGATATTATAGTATATGGTCATGCACATAAACCTTTTTGGGGAGTTTTAGGGGATGTACATTTTTTAAATCCAGGTAGTCCAACAAATAATCGTTATACACCGTTTAATTCTTATGCTCTTCTTTTTATAAAAGGCAGGAATTTTAATGCAAAAATTATTCAGATTTAGGGGGTAATTAATGAGAGTAGCTGTCATTGGTGCTGGAAGTGCTGGAATGTTTGCGGCCTACAAATTGATGCAAAATAAACATATAACAATAGATATTTATGAAAAGGGTAAAAGTATAAAAGAAAGAACAAGAAAAGATGTGATGAGTGGTTTTGGTGGTGCTGGAGCTTTTTCTGATGGTAAATTAACACTTACTACAGAATTTGGTGGTTGGCTTACGGATTACATAAGTGAAACTGAGCTTGAAAAACTTATTGATGAGGCAGATGATATTTGGGTTAAGTTTAGTGGTGTTACTGAGCTTGATACAAAAAAAGATTATGAGAAGATAAAAGATCTTGAATATCAATGTAATAGAAATAAACTCAGACTTTATGCTGCTAAAATAAGACATCTTGGTACAGATAATTGTCTTTTGGCAATTAACAAAATTTTTGAACTTTTTAAAAAGTCCGAAAACGTGAATTTGTATTGTGAATCTCCTGTGATAGATCTGATTGTAGAAAAAGATGAAGCAGTAGGACTTGTTACTAAAAATGGTGAAAAAAAGTTTTACGATAAGATTATTATTGCAGTAGGTAGAAGTGGTAATGCATGGATGCAGCAAATTGCAGAAAAATACGGTATTGACTCTGATATTAATCCTGTAGATATAGGTGTAAGAGTTGAAGTGCCAAAGGCAATAACTGATCATTTTACTAACTATCTGTATGAGTTTAAAATTAAATATTACACTTCTGAATTTGAGGATGAAGTAAGGACATTTTGTGTAAATCCTGGAGGATTTGTTGCTGTAGAGCATAATGATGGAAATATTTTGACAGTGAATGGACATTCTTACAAGAACAAGAAGAGCAATAATACAAATTTTGCTCTTCTTGTTTCTACAAAGTTTACAGAACCTTTCAGAGAGCCTGTAAAGTATGGACGTTATATTGCAAATTTGGCTAATATGCTAAGTGGTGGGAGTGTTATTGTGCAGCGCTTTGGTGATCTTATAAGAGGGAGAAGGTCAACATATAAACGGATTGAGAAAAATTTTGTAATACCTACATTAAAAAATGCCATGCCTGGAGATTTGTCTTTTGTTTTACCATATAGGTATATTACTGATTTGAAAGAAACTATCTTACAGCTCGATAAAGTTATGCCAGGAATGGCTGATCCAAATACGCTGATGTATGGTGTAGAAGTAAAATTTTATTCTTTGAGAATTAAAGTTGATAATAATATGAGATCACTTAATATTAAAAACTTATATTGTGTGGGGGATGGGGCAGGCATTACAAGAGGTATTATTCAAGCTAATGCATCAGGTATCATTGCAGCTAATGATATTTTGAAAAACTAGTTTGTTTGCCACAGAAAAGTGGCAATTAAATATATTTGCTGTAAATCCTATAGGTTTTATAAACTGATGCTCCCATTTTTTGTAGAGCCAGATTCATAGGTTTGTTATCTTCTAATATCCATGATAACTCACCTTTATAAAAACCGTGTTTAAAACCGTTCTCGAATGTTTTGTAATAAAGTAGGTAATCAAGTCCTCGGTTTCTAAATTCTTTTACGATTCCAAGAGTTATCACCCTTGCGAAATCGATCTTTTTAAAGCCTGTAATAAATTTAAATATACCGAAAGGGAATAGTTTACCGTTAAGTTTTATAAGTATTTGATTGATATCTGGAAGAGCAAGAGAGAATCCTACTGGTTTATTATTATATTCAGCAATGATACATAAATCTGGTATAATGATATTTTTTAGATTTTTAGCCATAAAATCAAACTCTTCATCAGTCATTGGTACAAAACCCCAATTTTTTTCCCATGCATTATTGTATATTTCTTTTATCAGTTCTAATTCTTCGTAAAATTTTTTAATGTTTACTGAACGGAGTGTTATATTCAATCTGTTTTTTAATAAGTTGTAAGCTTTTTTTGCTCTTTCTGGGAAATCTTCCACTTCCATTTTATAAGCAAGAACATCTTTTTCTTTTTTAAAACCGCATGATTCTATTAGGTGAGGGTAATATTCATAATTATATGTCATCATTATTACAGGTGGTAAATTAAAGGAGTCTAAAAGAATACCAATTTCATGATTTGTAGAGAAATTGAAGGGACCAATAACTTTTTTTATATTTTTACTTTTTAAATAATTAAGTGTATTTTCAAAAAGCTTTCTTATTACTTCTATGTCATTGACAAAATCGATAAAACCGAAATATCCGGTTTGTTCTCCATGAAATTGTATAAAATTATGGTCAATTATAGCTGCAATACGCCCAACAATTTTTTTATTTTTGTAAGCTAAAAAAAAAGCGGTTTCTGCATGGTTAAAGAAAGGATTTTTTCTGGGATTGAAAAATTCTTTTCTTTCGATAGTCAAATGGGGCACATAATAAGGACAGCTTTTGTAAAGCTCTATTGGAAACTTAATAAATTTTAATAAATCACTTTTGTTTTTAACTTCTTTAATAATTATATCTGGCAATTTTTAAACCAGTACTCCAAGTTGTTTTGTAACTTTTTCAATCTTTTCAAGGGCAAAATCAATTTGTTCAAAGGTATGTGTAGCCATAACACTTAATCTTATAATTGCTTTACCAGGTTCAACAGCAGGGGTGACTACAGGATTTACGAACACTCCTTCGTTTAGAAGCATCATACAAACCTTAAAAACATCTAGGTCTGTGCCTATTTGTACTGGTATTATTGGGCTAACACTTTTTCCCGTATCAAGTCCCAACTCTTGTAACCCTTTGCGTAATCTATGTGTATTTGCCCAAAGTCTTTCGATTCTTTCAGGTTCGCTTTTCAATATTTCAAGAGAAGCTTTTACAGCTGCTGCATTTGCTGGGGTCATAGAAGCTGAAAAAATTAGAGCTCTCGAGCTGTGCTTTAAATAATCAATTATTTCTTTTGTTGAAGCAATGAATCCTCCTAACGATGCGAATGATTTAGAAAAGGTGCCCATAATGAGTGCTACTTCATCTGTCAATCCAAAATGATCACATGTGCCTCTTCCGTTTGTACCAAAAACTCCAATGCCATGTGCGTCATCAACCATTACTTCAGCATTATATTTTTTTGCAATTTTTATAATATTTGGCAGATCAGCAAGGTCACCTTCCATACTATATACACCATCTACAACTATGAGTTTACCTCGTTCAAATTCAACAGATGATAATTTGTTTTCAAGGGACATTATGTCATTGTGATTAAACCTTAGCATTTTCCCAAGCGTTAAACGGCACCCTTCAATTATAGAAGCATGAACTAGTTTATCAATAATTACGTATTCATTTCTTCCTACAAGAGGAGCTATTGCCCCTTGATTTGCTTGAAAACCTGTAGAATAAAGTATTGCTGCTTCTTTTCCAACAAAATTGGCTAATTCTTCTTCTAGTTCTATATGTATATCTAATGTCCCATTTAAAAATCTTGAACCAGCACATCCTGTACCATATTTTTTTATTGCATTTATAGCAGCTTCTTTAACTTTAGGATGATTTGTAAGCCCAAGATAGGAATTGGAACCTAGCATTAGAACTTTTTTACCATTGATAATTACTTCTGTATTTTGCTCTGACTCTATTACCCTAAAATAAGGGTATAACCCTAACTGTCTAACTTGCTCAGCATCCTTGAAATTGTAAACTTTATTGAATAAACTCAAAAATTCCTCCTAAATATTGGGATATATAACAAAATTATTTTTTATTGTAAAGGGGAGACATCTTTCTTAATTTATTTACACTATCTTTTATGATTTCTACTGCTTTGTCAACTTCTTCTAGAGTATTAAATCTTCCAAAGCTGAACCTCAACGCTCCATGAGCATCAACTGGATCAACATTTATGGCATAAAGTACATGAGATGCATCGACACTATCTGATGTACATGCACTTCCTGTAGAGCAACATACCTCGTTTGCATAAACTATTAAAGCTTCCCCTTCAATATATTTAAAACTTATATTTGATATGCTACATACTCTTTTTTCTCTGTCTCCATTCAAGATTGTATCAGGAATTTCACTTAAGATTCTTCTTTCAAATGTATCGCGTAATGTTTTGATGTGTTTTATATCTTTTTCTAATTCTTTTTCTATTATTTCACATGCTTTTGCTATTCCAATAATGTATGGCACATTTTCTGTGCCAGCTCTTAATCCGAATTCATGATGTCCACCATGGATAATTGGTATTAAAAATTCTTTTATTCTTTCTTCAGCATATAATACCCCAATACCTTTTGGTGCGTATATTTTGTGACCAGAGAAAGTTAATAGGTGAACGCCTAACTTAGATACATCAACAGGCATTTTACCCATTGCTTGCACAGCATCGGTATGAACAATAATTTCTTTTTCTCTGGCAATTTTTGTGATTTCTTCTAAAGGTTGAATAGTTCCGATTTCATTGTTTGCTAACATAATAGAAATTAAAATAGTATCATTCCGAATTGCCTTTTTGAGCTCATCTATATTGATAATTCCATTCTTTTCTACTGGAAGATAGGTGACTTCAAATCCTTCTTGCTCTAAATATTTGCATGTTTCTAAGACTGCTTTATGCTCAATATTGGAAGTAATGATATGCTTCCCTTTTTCACAAAGCCCATATGCTACTCCTTTTATTGCCATATTGTCTGATTCTGAACCACTTGCTGTAAATATTATTTCTTGTGGTTCAGCTTTTATACTTTTAGCAACAGTTTCTCTTGCTTTTTCAATGTCTTCTCTAATTTCTCTGCCAAGAGTATGAATACTAGATGGGTTTGCAAACTTTTCTTTAAAATATGGTTGCATAACTTCAATGACACGGGGATCCATTGGGGTTGTTGCGCTGTTATCAAAATATATGATAGACATTTACAATTCCTCCTTTTTTAAGGTGAAATTCTTGTATACTAAATCATCAAATGTAATCTTTTCTAAAAAATTATCAATTAAATTTTTTAACTCAAACCAAATCCAATTAATACCACAATTCTTGGCGTGTTCACATCCGTTTTCATCTATACAGTCTACAGGTTTAATTGGACCATCCATAATATTAACAACGTCTTTTAATGTAATTTCTGTAAGAGGTTTACTGAAAATATATCCACCGTAAATACCTCTAACTGAATCAACAATTCCTGCTTTTAAAAGTTGAGAAAAAATTCGCTCTAAATATTTTATTGAAATAGATTCCATTTCTGATATTTTTTTTAGTGAAACAGGAGTTTTGTCTCCTCCAGCTATTGCAAGAGCATAAAGAGCTCTTATGGCATATCTACTTCTTGTTGTTACTTTCATAGTATTCCACCTTTTTTTGTAATTCCTTAATTTCTTTTTCAAGCTCTATAACTCTATCGACAATGCAAGAAATAGCATTAGCAACTGGATCAGGTAATTTGTTATGATCAAAATCCAGTAGTTTTTTTTCTTTTTTTGTTACAATTCTGCCTGGTATACCGACGACAGTAGAATTTGGAGGCACTTCTTTTACAACAACTGAATTTGAACCGATTTTTGAATTTTCTCCTACTTCAAAAGGACCAAGGACTTTGGCTCCAGAGCCTATGACCACGTTATCTTTAATTGTGGGATGTCTTTTTCCTTTATTTAGACTAACTCCTCCAAGAGTAACTTGGTGGTATATTGTAACATTGTCTCCAATTTCTGCTGTTTCACCTATTACCACACCCATCCCGTGATCAATAAAAAACCTTTTGCCTATTTTTGCTCCTGGATGGATTTCTATCCCTGTTAAGAAGCGAGACAAATGCGATATAAGTCTACCCAAAAAATACATTTTGTGTGTCCAAAACCAGTGAGCAATCCTGTGCATTATAATTGCATGAAATCCTGGATAACAGAAAATAACTTCAAGGACACTTTTTGCTGCAGGATCTTTTTCAAAAATATTATTTATTTCATCTTTAAACCATTTGATTATACCCATAATGCCTACCCTGGTAGTAGTGTTTTATGCTAAAAAATAAGGGGTCTTACTGACCCCTCTTTACTTGTTTTTTAAGGACCTTCAATTGCATCAACTGGACAAACTTCTACACAAGCACCACAATCTGTGCAAGTATCTGGGTCGATTACCCTTTTACCGTCACCTTCGCTAATAGCACCTACTGGGCATTCGTCTTCGCAAGCACCACAGTTTGTGCATTCGTCAGTAATTACATGTGCCATAATGCACCTCCCTTAATTGTTATTATTTTAATAGTCATCTATTGAAATAAAGTCAATAATTTTTCATTTTAATATTGAATGACGGTTGATTTTTTAATCAAAATGTATATTCTTAACCCACAAAAAATATGGAGGAAACAATGGGGTACGAAATAAAAATGGTTAAACTTGTTAGTGGTGACACAGTCATTGGCAATTATGATGAAGAAACAAATACTTTGAAAGATATTGCTGTTGTCCAAACAATCCCTGTGGGTGGGTCTGGTATGCAAATTGCGATTTTACCATTTGGTTTTCCATTTGAAGATGAGATAGGTGGTGAAATATCATGTGATAAAATTTTGTATGAATATACTAAAATACCAGAAGAACTAAAAAATAAATATCTTGAAGCAAAAAGTAATATAAAAATTACATCAAATTTGGATGGATTGACACCGCCTTCTTCTGATAATAGTCAGAGCGGAGGTGGTTTGATTCTTTAATGGAAAGATATTGGAAGTTAATTAAAGTTGAAAGAAAATTTAAAGACCATGTTCTTAATATCGATCATAAATACTATAAATTTTTAAAAAATGGTGAGATACAACCGTTTTGTTCAATTAATACGAAAAACTGGGTTGTGGTAATTCCTGTTACAGATACTGATAAGTTTGTTTTAGTAAGGCAATTCAGGTTCGCAGTGGAAGCCACAACCTTGGAATTTCCAGGTGGTGCAATAGATTTCGATGAGCCTCATAGTTTAGCTGCAGTTAGAGAGCTTGAAGAGGAAACAGGCTACAAATCTGATGATGTAAGATATCTTGGGTTTGTTCATCCAAACCCTGCAATTCTTAGTAATAAATGCCATATTTATGTGGCTTATAATTGTAGAAATATAGGGAAAACAAGTTTTGATAAGTTTGAGGACATTGAGATTATACTGATGGATGAAACAGAGTTTAAAGAAAATTTGATAAATAATAAAATTACACATTCTATTGTGGTGGCTGCTTATACAAAGTATCTTTTAAGTAAAGATCAGTAATTGTTTTTTTTGGCGTTATTTTAGTTTTTGCAAATAATGAGTATTGAGTAGTAGGGGTGATAAGGGTTGTAAGAGTGACACTTGAAGTTTATCTCCTTAGCTTCAACCCTAACCTCGAATATTGAACCTAGAACTTTGTACCTTTAACACCCAATTATTGTTTTGTGTGACATTTTATGCATTTATCAAGATCTGCATGATAGCCATCTTTTGGCCACTTGTCATGACAGTCAAAACATCTATCACCACAACCATTGTTTGTTGTAGAAAAAATAGATAGATTGTTTGATGATGTTTTATGGCAGTTGACGCACATAGTCATTGATATGTGAACTTTATCCCCTATTAACTTTGGATGGCAAGTCATACAATCGCCAGCACAACCTGCATTGGCTTTTGAAGTATTTAAACAGAGAATGATGTATATAAATATTCCTGTACATAATCCAAAAAAAGTAACCCTTTTTCTGTTAAGCATACATTATCACCTTTTATATTTAATAATCCATTATATATAAGATCATCTATAGCACTCATTATATTTAATTCTTTAGGGATTGCAATATCTACTCCATCTATCATTCGTAATCCAAATATTAAATTTTCTATCAATTTGTTTTTGTTATGAATAAGTTCATAGTTTTCATATTGGCAAGGGTTTTGAATATACATGGAGATATTTGTGTTGTGAGACCACCTGATTCGTTTGTTTATTTTATTAACCATAGAATGTGCTGCAACTCCAATTCCTATATAATCGTGCATTTTCCAGTAGATTATATTGTGTTTGCAC
The DNA here is from genome assembly GCF_049472655.1 of Deferribacter abyssi. NCBI lineage: Bacteria > Pseudomonadati > Deferribacterota > Deferribacteres > Deferribacterales > Deferribacteraceae > Deferribacter > Deferribacter abyssi. The sequence continues at coordinate 90,574 of NZ_JAQNCS010000004.1, read as the reverse complement.
TGGAAACCAGGTTTTGCAAAATTTGAAATTTCATATTGTATGTAGCCTTTTTCCTGCAGTAGATTTCTTATTTTATACATTGATGTTTTTTCAACTGGGGGTGATTCTGATAGAAATAATGTATCAAAGGAGTAACTATAAGATGAAATATGATTAGGAGCTAGATTACATATCTTTTTTAATGATTTTATTATGATTTGTTCATCTAAAGTTGGAATATCATAAATAATGTCTATATTGAAGTTAAATCCCAATTTTTTTATAAAATATGTTGCTTTGTAAACATCATGTTGTGTATGAATTCTTCCTAAAAATTTCAATACGTTATTATCCATAGATTGAACACCAAGGCTAATTCTATTGATTCCACCTTCTTTTAATATTTTTAATTTTTCTAAACTGAGACTTTCAGGATTTGCTTCTAATGTAAATTCAGTGGGCATTTTTTTTAACATTAATAAGAGGTTATGTAGAAAATCGGATAATATATTAGTAGGTAAAATGGAAGGTGTACCTCCACCAATATAAATGGTGTCGAATTCATAATTTTTATATAGTTCGAACTCTTTTAAAAGTGTTTTTATATATTTTGAAATAATATCTTTATCAAAATGAGTAATGGAATAAAAACTGCAATATTTGCACTTGCTTTTACAAAATGGTATATGTATATATAGGCCTCGCATAAGCTTATTTTAACTTTTAAAATGTAAAAAGCAAATATAAAAGGGATAACTCATTGAAACTTTTAAAAAGAATCTGGCGTTATTTTGAAAAGTACACAATTTACATTATTTTATCTTTTTTATTTTCACTAATTGTAGCTGCAAGTAATGGAGCTACGGCTTATATAATTAAGCCGGCACTTGATGGTATATTTATAAATAAGGACAGAGAAAAGCTAATTTACATGCCTATTATAATCATTGCCATATATTTAATAAAAGGAACTTTCAGATTCTTACAAAACTATCTAATGCGAAAAACTGGTCAAAAAGTTGTTGAAGCTATTAGAAATGATTTATATGACAAAATCGTAATGTTGCCTCTAAAGTTTTTTTCTCAAAGTTCTACTGGTGTACTTATGTCAAGAATTACGAATGATGTAAACTTAATGCAGTCATCCATACCATCTTTTGTGACAGGGATAAGAGAGTGTTTTTCAATACTTGGGTTAGCTGCAGTTGTATTATATCAAGATCCTTACCTGGGTACATTTGCCCTTTTTGTTTTACCTATTATTGTATTGCCAATTGTGAAAATTGGAAAAAAAATAAAGAAGTACAGCAAAAAAGGGCAACATAAGATGGGGGATTTATCGTCTGTTTTACAGGAAACATTTAGTGGTATAAAGGTAGTGAAAGCTTTTGTTATGGAGGAAAGAGAAAAAGAAAAGTTTAAAAAACATAATGCTACTTTTGTTAAATATGAGATTAAGAGAATGATTTATAATGAGATTAGTTCTCCTTTGATGGAGATAATTGGAGCAATTGGTATAGCTTTAGTGGTTTATTATGGTGGATTAAAAGTTATAAACGGAGAATCTACGCCAGGTACATTTTTCTCATTTATGGCTGCAATAGCTATGATGTATGATCCATTCAAAAGAATAAACTCTGCAAACAATGCAGTTCAGGCCGCAATTGGGGCGGCTGAACGAGTTTTTGAAGTAATGGATACTCACAATGAAATATTGGAGAAAGATGGTACATTAGAGTGTGATGCAAGAAATAAAATTATCGAATTTAAAAATGTTTGTTTTAAATATGAAAACAACGAACGTTATGTGCTTGAAAATATCAATCTCAAGGTGGAGCCTGGTACAACTGTAGCTCTTGTCGGCTCAAGTGGTGCCGGCAAAAGTACATTTGTTAACCTGATTCCCAGGTTTTATGATGTAACAGATGGTGCAATATACATAGGAGGAACAGATATCAGAGAATTTAAAGTTTATTCATTAAGGAAAAATATTGGAATTGTATCCCAAGAACCATTCTTATTTAATGATACTATAAAAAACAACATAGCATATGGTGCAGGAAATATAATGGAAGAAGATATCATTAATGCTGCAAAAGCAGCTTATGCTCATGATTTTATAACAGAACTACCAAATGGTTATGATACAGTTATAGGTGAAAGAGGAGTAAGACTATCAGGGGGGCAACGTCAACGAATAACTATTGCAAGAGCGTTGATAAAAAATCCACCTATTTTGATACTGGACGAAGCCACTAGCGCTTTGGATACAGAAGCAGAGAAGATTGTGCAGAAAGCCCTTGAAAACCTTATGAAAGGAAGAACAAGCTTTGTAATTGCCCACAGACTGTCAACGATATTGAATGCGGATATAATAGTTGTTTTAAAAGATGGTAAAATCGAAGCCACAGGAACGCATACAGAATTATTGGAAAAATCCCCTACATATAAAAAACTTTATCGGATGCAATTTCAAGATGGTGAATAATATATGAGGATTCTTCATATAGATACAGGTAAAGAATGGCGCGGCGGACAGAGACAAACGCTTTTGCTTCATGAAGGGCTTATTAAAAAGGGGATTGAAAGCTATTTAGCTGCTAACACTGAAGGGATATTGATAAAAAGATGTAGTAAAAATTGTATCGAATATGAATTTAAAGGTGAAATAAACCCGAAGAGTATAGTAAATCTGCTTAAAATAGTTGATAAGGTAAAGCCCGATATCATTCACTCTCACGATGCTCATTCATTGACTCCTGCGATATTTGCTAAGATGTTAAAAAAAAATTTTAGACTTATTCATACAAGAAGGGTTGATTTTACCATAAAGAAAAATTTATTAAGCGTATTTAAATATAAAAACAGATATGTGGATAAGATTGTTGCTATTTCATATGCAATAAAAGATATTCTAGTAAAAGATGGGATTTCTGATGATAAAATTAATGTTATTTATAGCGGTGTTGATTTTAAAAATCCAGATGATTATGAATGTCCAGATGATGTGAGGGAACTTTTATCTGAGGATCATATTGTTCTTGGATGTGTTGCAAATTTTGCTGGTCATAAGGATCATAAAACTCTTTTAAAAGCATTTGATATAGTTTTTCAACATCATAAAAACGTAAAACTGTTGCTTGTGGGTGATGGCCCTTTATTTGATGAAACGATCAACTTTGCTAAAACACTTAAATCATATCCAAACATGATTTTCTCAGGGTTCCAAGATGATATATACTCATATTTAAAATGCATGGATGTATTTCTTATGACATCCAAAGAAGAAGGATTATGCACATCAATCATTGATGCTCTGAACTTCGAAATTCCGGTTGTTGCTACTAAAGCAGGCGGAATAACTGAAATTATAAAGAATGAATATAACGGCTTGCTCTGTGAAATTCAAAATCCTAAAGATATAGCTTCAAAAATTCTCTCTCTTATTGAAAATAAACACCTATATAGAACAATCAAAAGTAATACAAAAAAATCAGCGCTAAAATTTAGCAGTAAAAATATGGTAAGCAAGTACATTACCCTTTACAATAAACTAATGTTTGAGACATAATAAGTTTGTATGAAACTGAAAATTTCGGCAACGATTATAACATTGAATGAAGAAAAAAACATAGAAAGGTGCCTCAAATCCCTTGATTTTGTTGATGAGATTATAGTTGTAGATTCAGGGAGTAATGACAAAACTGTTGAAATTGCTAGAAAATATACAGATAAAGTTTTTTATAGAAAATTTGAAGGTTATGGCAATCAAAAAAATTATGCTCAGTCTCTTGCCAAGCATGATATAATTTTCTCTATTGACGCAGATGAAGAAGTATCAGAAGAACTAAGAAGTTATTTAATAAGCAATTATCATTTGATATTCGAAAGGAAATATCAAGCTTTTGCTATTCCAAGAAGAACATTTTATTTAGGAAAATTTATCAAAAATAGTGGGTGGTATCCTGATTATAAAACTAGACTATATAGAAAAGATCAATGCAGTTGGGACGAAAAAGCTGTGCATGAACAGCTTATAGTTGATGGTACTATATTGAAAGTACCTCTAAATAAGGATTTATATCATTATCCGTATAAATCGATGTATGACCATATAAACAAACTAAATAAATATACTGAATTATCAATTATAGATAAGAAAGATCTTAAAATCGTTAAAATATTTCTGTACATTCTTTTTAAACCTTTATTTAAATTCCTAAAAATGTTTGTCTTAAAAAAGGGTTTTCTTGAGGGGTATAGAGGTTTCATCATTGCAATAATAGGGAGCTTTTATGAGTTTTTAAAATATGCAAAACTTATTGAAAGGAGATTACATGATAGAATTTTTCATTAAATCATTTGCACTTTCACATTTTATATCAATTAGTTTAACTCAAGTAATTTTTGCTTTTTTAACAATTCTATTAATTTATAATATTATTAAAAAGAGAATTTATCTGGAATGGAATATTATAATTTTATTGTTTATCCTTTATTTTATATGGATTGACATTTCTCATGTAGTAAACATTGACAGATTTAACAACTTGACTAAATTTTTTAGACATCTTTTTGGATGGTGGCATTATTTAATTTTTTATGTCACTTATCTTGTAGTAAAAAATACGGAAAGTAAATTTAGATCTATTTTAAGTTATGTTCTCATTGGTTCTACATTTGCATCGTTATACGGTGTCTATCAATTCATTGTTTTGAATCAGCGAGCCGAAGGTTTTTATTCACATTCACTAACATTTGGAAATAATTTATCTCTTATATTGATAATTCTATATGTTTTGTTAATTACCAAAACTATCACAAACAAGAGAGAATTTTTTATCTATATGCTGGCAATTATAATCAATTTAACAGGGCTCTTTGTTTCCTTATCAAGAGGACCTTTTCTTGCATTGTTAATTTCTATTTTTATATTAAACATAATAGCTTTTAAATATAAAGGATCTGTTTTTAACATTATAATAGTTGTCATTTTTTCAATTATAATTTTTTCGTCACAACCATTAAAACAAAGAGCGTATGATTTCTTTAATGATTCATGGAAAATATCAACTTCATCTTTTGGAACAAGAGTTGTTCTTTGGAAAACATCCATTGATATTATAAAAGACAATCCAATATTTGGAATAGGTTATGACATTAAGAATGAGTTCAAAAAAAGGATAAAAGTTCCAGTTTCATCTATGGCTCATTCACATAATTCTTATTTAACTGTTGCCGTTTACCACGGAGTTCCTGCATTAATAATATTGTTATTAATATTTTGTTATTTGTTCAAGTTTTTCTGGCTAAATGATAATTTGCTCGTAAAAATGAGTGGTATAGGTATTTTACTGGTATATTTATTAGAAGGGTTAACTGAAAACAATTTTGGAGATGCTGAAGTAACTATGTTATTTTGGTTCTTAACAGGTATTTTATACGCTTTACATACAAAATCAACTAACAAGGTTTGTTTATGAATGTTGTTATAATTGTTGGTGGATTACCTTTTGGAGGTATTGAAAATCTACTTTTTGAAATCGCAAAGGAATGTCAGCATAGAAAGAACATTGATTTAACTATAATAAATATTTCAGGAACAGGAGAGAAGATTCAAGAGTTTTTAGACAATGATTTAAAGGTGATTAATTTATATAATGATAAAAGATGCTTAAAAGTTTTCAAATTATCTACTATGTTAAAATTGAGAAGTTTATTGAAAAAATTGAAGCCTGATATTGTTCATACTATGCAATTTTCAGGTGATTATTTTGGACGTTTAGCTTCAATAGGCTTGAAACACAATATAGTTACACATATACAAAGTGTTAGAATAGAGAAAAAATTTCATCGAAGAATTTTAAATAAGATTTTATCATTTAAGACAACTTGTTTTATTTCAGTATCAAAATCTGTTTATGATGTGGTTGAACAATATCACAATTTTTTTTCCAAAAAACATATAGTTCTATATAATGCTATAAATCTAGAAAAATTCCAATATAGAGAAAGAAAAATTGCAAATGAAAATAACATTAATTTATTAGCTGTTGGTAGATTAGTTTCTTTAAAAAATTTTCATCTTCTAATAAAAAGTGTGGCTAAATTGTCTAATAAATTCAAAAAAATATCATTAACTATTGTTGGCGATGGTAAAGAAAAAGTTAATTTAATGAAATTAATAAATGAACTAAAAATAGAAGATAAAGTGAAAATTACTGGATATAAAAAAAATGTTATCCCGTATTATAATGATGCTCATATATTTATTATGCCATCTGAATACGAAGGATTTGGCATAGCACATATAGAAGCCATAGCAACAGGATTACCAAGCATTATTTCAAAAAATGTGCCTTCTAAAGAGATAGCAGAAAGCTGTTCACTAATCTGCGATACTACTGTTGACAGTATTTATGAATGCATAGAAAAACTGCTCACCGACAAAAATTTGTACGAAACTCTTTCAAAAAATACAGAAAAAATCCGACATCTTTTTGACATAAAACTTTATGTAGATAAACTATTGGAAATATACAATGAATTACTCATCAAAAAATAAAATAATTATTTTTATTCGTACATTTTCAAGGTATGGTGGAGTTGAAAATTTTTGTTTCAGGTTTTACAATTACTTAAAGGGTAAAAATATAAATGTAAATATCATCTGTGGTGAAAATAAGACTGATATTAAAAATGAAGATATTATTGAAGTAAAATTATGGAAACTTGGTAGATTTCTAAAAACTTTAAGTTTCTATTTAAAATCACAAAAATATATAAAGTTTATCGATAAAAATTCTGTAACTTTAGCTTGTGGAAAAATAGCACACTGTGATTTCTACCGAACTGGGAGCAGCTCTCACATAGATTTTTTAGTAAAATCATCAGCAGGGTATCCACCATTAAAATTTATTATAAAAGCTATTAAAAGAGCACTAAATCCAGTAAATTATCTTAATCCCATTCTTGAATCAAAAATTTATAACAGTAAATACACTAAAAAAATCATTGCAATATCTACTCTTGTAGAAAATGAACTTAATAATAGATTTAAACTTCCCGAAAATAAGATTGTTGTTATCCCAAATGGTATAGACAAAACCAAATTCTCTTTAAAAAATAAAGAAAAACTTAAAAACACATTAAAAAATAAATTAGCTCTTGATGAAAGTAAAATTATCATCGGTTTCTGTTCTACCAATTTTGAGTTAAAAGGTTTGCGTTTTTTGATTTCTTCACTCCAGTTTTTGCCGAAAAATTTTGTATTACTTGTTGCAGGCGGCAGGAATCCATCCAAATACATAAAGCTTGCAAAAAAACTTGACGTTAACAAAAGAGTTTTTTTCTTAGGTAAAGTAGATAATATGCCGGAGTTTTATGCTTCATTGGATGTTTTTTGCCATCCTTCTTTTTACGATACTTTCGGAAGTGTTGTAGCAGAAGCTATTGCTATGCACATTCCAACAATTACTACCAAAAACGTTGGTGCCAAGGATTTGATAATAGAAGGAGTTAATGGGTACATTTTAGAAAAAATTAATGAAAAACTTATTGCAGAAATGATTCAGAAATGTATAAATTTAAAGCCTGAAAATTTCATTGATACGACATTGAGTGATGATGAAGTTTTTCAAAAATATTTGGATGTTTTGTTAGATGAAAATTTTAATAATTCAACTGTATCAAATAGGTGATGTAATTTTAACGACCCCAATACCACGAGAGATTAAAAAAGTTTATCCTAATGCCACTATTCATTTTCTAACAACTGATATGTGTTATGATATTATAAAAAATAATATTTATATTGATAATATTTTAACTATTACAAGAACTAAGAATCTTCTTTATATGATAAACACTATTAAAGAAATACGATGGCAAAAATATGATTACATATTAGACTTTCAAAACAATCCAAGAACAATGTGGATTAATCTTTTTTCAAACTCTCCAAACAGAATCACATATCACTATACAAAACGTAAACTTGCGTATAACAAATTTGCTTATCCAAATAAGACATATGCTGTTGATATAAAATTTTCTTTGTTAAAATATTTAGATATTAATAATTATAATAATAAACCAGAAATTTTTATTACTGACAAAGAAATTAAGACTGTGACAGATTACCTAAAACAAAATAATATTGAAAATTACATAACAATATCGCCCACCCACAAAAAAGAAACACGTCGCTGGCCTTTAAAATATTTTATTCAGCTTGCTCAATATGTGTATGAGCACCTAAACTTAAAAGTTATTTTTACTTACGCTCCTAATGAATATGACTATGTAAAAGAAATTCAAAAGCATTCATATTTTAATAAAGCCTTTTTCTTTACTCCAAAAATTAATTTACTTGAATTGGCTGCATTTATAAAATTAGCAAAATTTCACGTTGGAAATGATTCTGCCCCAAATCACATGGCTGTTGCTATGAATACCCCTTCATTTATTGTATTAGGGTCAACCAGTGAGGGATGGACTTATCCATCAAAAACGCATGCTTGGGTAAGAAAAAACCTTGAATGTCAGCCGTGTAAAAAAAGTAAATGTAAATTTGGAAATTCAATTCCTTGCTTGAATAACTTAACAGTTGATGAAATAAAACCAAAATTTGAAAGTTTCATAGAGGAAGTAATAAATGTTTAAAAGTGTCCCTGTGTTGTGTTACCATAAAGTTTCTTACGTTGGAGGGATAACTCCAGAACAATTTAACGAACACTTAGAGTTTTTATATCACAATAAATATACCACCATATCCGTTAATGATTTATACAATTTTATGGTATATAATAAAAGGATTCCAAAAAAATCAATTCTTATAACCTTTGATGATTGTACCCTTGATAACTGGGTTTATGCCATTCCTCTCCTAAATAAATACGGATTTAAAGGTATCTTTTTTGCAATAACGTCATTTATTGGATCAGGAGACAAAAGAAACCAATATCCATCAGACAATCTCCCGAAAATTCTAGATGCTAAAACTTCTTTTGTAAATGTTTTGAAAAAAAACGATAAATCACAATTTATGAATGAAAATGAAATTTATTCAGCCGTTTATGATTATGGGCATGAAATACATAGCCATAGTGTAAAACATCAAATGTGTTTTAAATCGCTAAAATTAATAGGCACATTTCCAGATAATTGGCACTGGGGTATATATGGAATTTATAAAGAAGTTAAATATGGAACAAAATATTTTGAAAAAGGCTCTGCCTATGCATATGATGGGTTTTGGCCTTATGAAAAAAATGGACAAATAATATACAAAAAACGAAATGCAGAGGAAAGATATAAATTCTGTCTTGATGATTTTACTAGAAGTAGACAGCATCTTGAAGAAATAATCAATAAACCTGTTGAATTTTTTTGTTGGCCATGGGGTCAATTTGATGAGGTTTCAATGAATGCATTAAAAGAATCTGGATATAAAGGAAGTTTCACACTTGAACGTTTTCCTAATTCTTACGGAACGGATCCTTTTTATATAAACAGAATAGCAATTGGAGACAAAAAGCACATAACATGGTTAAAACAAAAACTAAAGATTTATTCCAATAAAATTACCGCAACAATCTTTTTTAAAAAATTTAAAAAAGAAAAAGAGATAAACAGTATTTTATTTATTACAGACTCAAATAAATATTCTTCTGGTGGTATCAGACAACTTAGTTACAACATAGAATCATTATTTAGTAGCAATCTGAATGTTTATTTAATTTGCAAAAAAGATGCAGAAATAAGTAATCTTGTTTCCAAATATTGTAAAAAAATATATTTTACTGATTTCAGATATAAGATACTTGCAGCTTTTAAATTATTACAAGTTTGCAAAAATGAAAAAGTAGATGTTATTCATACATATCATAATAAAGGTCACAAATTAGGCTTTTGGCTAACCCTATTACATTTTCACAAAAACCGCTTGTTTGTGAATAGAGGAGTACTTAACAAACCAAATAATCTTTTTTATTATGTAAGTCCGTTAATTGATGGTTTTACTTGTAATTCAAATGCATGCAGAAATGTTCTGGCAAGCAGATTTATCAGTAAATCAAAGATTAACCTAATTTATAATCACATTAAATTAATTTCATTACCTAAAAAACAATCAGATAATGAAATCCCTCTTTTATGCTATATAGGTAATAATAATCCAGTTAAAGGCTTTGACATTTTCAATGAAATATTTTCAGAATTACGTAAACACATAAATATTAAAGCATATGCTGTTGGAATAAACAAAGACCGGTTAAAGACTTGTACACATCCTGATATAAAAATTATTCCTGAAACAAAGTACGTTTTCTCATATCTAGTTAACAGTGATATTTTCGTCCTCACATCTAGATCTGAAAGTTTCCCCAATGTTGTTTTGGAAGCAATGTTAGCAAAACTACCAATTATTGCCTCAAATGTTGGAGCTGTTCCTGAAATCATAGAGGATGGGAAAATGGGTTTTGTATGTAAAAACAATAAAGATTTTGTAAATAATATACTGCACCTTATTAGAAACAAAGAGTTAAGGATGAAAATTGGAGAGTACAATTTTAGAATTGTCAAAACAAATTTTGATATTAATTTGAAATCAGAAAAATTATTACGGGTCTATAGTGGTGAGCATTATATTGATAAAATCATAAAAGTTGAGGAGTAAAAAATGCAAATAGCAGTTATTGGGCTTGGATATGTAGGGTTACCTCTTGCCGTATCCTTTGCAAAAGAATTTGATGTAATAGGATTTGACATAAAAAAAGAAAGAATTGAAGAATTAAAAAATGGTAAAGATTCTACAGAAGAAGTCAGTAGTGAAGAATTAAAAAATATCTCAATAAGATATACAGCTAACCCTGAAGATTTAAAAAATGCAAGTTTTTATATTGTGACTGTGCCAACCCCTATAGATGAGCATAAAAACCCTGATCTAACCCCTCTTATAAAAGCATCTGAAACTATTGGCAAGTATCTTAAAAAGGGAGATTATGTGGTTTATGAATCTACCGTTTATCCTGGAGTTACAGAGGATATTTGTGTACCCATTCTTGAAAAAGAATCCGGTCTTACTTTCAAAAAAGATTTTAAGGTGGGTTACTCTCCAGAGCGGATAAATCCAGGGGACAAAATTCATACCTTTGAAAACATTGTTAAGGTTGTGTCAGGCTGTGATAAGGAAAGTTTAGATTTTATAGCTGAGATTTATGGAAAAGTTGTCAAAGCAGGTATTTTCAAAGCTGAGAGTATAAAAGTAGCTGAAGCTGCAAAAGTTATAGAAAATACACAGAGAGATTTAAACATTGCACTGATGAACGAACTCGCACTCATCTTTGATAAAATGAATATAGACACTAAAAGCGTACTTGAAGCAGCTGGAACAAAATGGAATTTTTTAAAGTTTGAACCTGGCTTAGTTGGTGGTCACTGTATTGGTGTAGATCCATATTATTTAACATTTAAAGCCCAAGAAATAGGTTATCATCCACAGATAATTTTATCAGGAAGAAAGATCAATGATTACATGGGAAAATTTATTGCAGAAAAAACTGTCAAATTATTGATTAAAGCTAATAAATTAGTAAAAAATGCAAAGGTTCTTATTTTAGGGTTTACTTTTAAAGAAAATGTACCAGATATTAGAAATACCAAAGTTATTGATATTTATTCCGAATTAATAGAATATGGCGTTAATCCTTACATATTTGATCCTATCGCTTCAACTGATGAAATCAAAGATGAATACAACATTGAAACAATTTCGAGTTTAGATGAGAAATCTCCTTATGATGGAATTATACTTGCAGTAAAACACGACTACTTTATCCAAAATCTTGATAATAACCTCATAAAGAAGCTAATCTCAAAAAACGGTGTATTTATAGATGTAAAAGGTATTATGAAAAATAAATTGGAAAAAATTGATATAACATATTGGAGACTATAATTTGTCAAAGATAATTTCTATAGGCAATATTTCTTTAGGCGGTACGGGTAAAACCCCTATGGCAATTTTTTTAGCAAATCAATTAACAAGTTTCGGTTATAAAGTCTGTGTATTGTCCAGAGGTTATAGAGGAAAAATAGGTTATGATGTTAATTTAATATCTGATGGTAAAGAAATATTTTTAACACCACCTTTGGCTGCTGATGAATCGTATATGATAGCAATAAATTGTCCAGGATGTATTGTAATCACAGGAAAAGAAAGGGTAAAGAGTTATGAGTATGCTGAAAAGAATTTTGACATTGATTTTTATCTTTTAGATGATGGGTTTCAGCATAGAAAGATGCCTAGAGATTTGGATATTGTATTACTCGATCACAAAAATCCTATTTCTACAGGATTACCTTTTCCTTTTGGTTACTTAAGAGAATTTCCCTCTGCCTTGAAAAGAGCAGATATTATTGTTTTTACCAAGGCTAATAGTTTCACAATACCTGATAAAGTCAAAAAATATATCAAAGAAAAAGATATATTTTACTCTAAGACTAAGACTAAAGAAGTCGTGTTTAGAAATGAACAGTATCCGATATCCTTTTTAAAAGGGAAAAAAGTTGTTGCCTTTTCTGGGATTGCAAAGAATAGTTCTTTTTTTAAACAACTAAGCAAATTAGGCGTAGAAATAGTATACAAAAAGGGGTATATGGATCATCATTTATATAGAGAAAAAGACATGGATTTTCTTTGTAAGTTAGGGAATAGATATAATGTGGATTTTTTAATAACTACCGAAAAAGATTATGTAAAGATTCCTGAAAAATATAAAAATAATATTGTCTATTTAAAAATAGAAATAACAATTAATGATGTGGAAAAATTTATAAATTTGATTTTTGCGAAAAACAAATATAAAAGTTAGCCCTTAGAATGGGCTAACTTTATATTATAGTTCTACAGAAAACTCAATCGTATCAAACCAAAAACCGTCATTTCTAATAGAATCAAGTTCAGCTTGAATGATATTATAATGTTTTTGTTCTACTTCAGCTAAATTTTCAAAAAATTCTCTTAATTCAGAATTTTGTGTTTTTGATGCTTTTTCTTTATAAAATTCATAAGCTTTTTTTTCATGTTCCAGTGCAATTTTTAAAGCTTCTTCATCACCGAGATCTGCTTTATCAATTTTTTGCAAGCTTGCATCACTTGTTTCAGGCATAAATTTTGAAAGTCTTCCTTTAGGTACTTCAACTTTTTCGTAAGGTTTACCTTCAAAAGTTTGTTCAATAAATTTTTCAATAAGTTCCATATGATCAATCTCATCTAGTGCTAATTGGATAAACATATTTTTGCCTGTTACAACTTTTGTTTGTTTTGCAAATTTGAGATAAGTTCTTAACCCCTCTTTTTCAGCTTCATATGCTGTTTTTAGTGCTTTTAGAATTTCTGTTGACATATTAAACCTCCTTTTTAAAATATGTTATTATAATAAACTTAATTGAATAAATAACAATAGGATCTTTCTTTTACTGTTTTGTAGTTATTGCATACTATAATATATATATTGAATTTAAGGCTAATTTAGATTATTACTAAGGTACTCGAGTTTATTAAAAAATTGGAGGTAATCATGAACCCTTTAGCGCAAGAGCTAAACGAAATTATAGCAAAAGATAATCCAGCTGTTTTAGAGATGTTGTCAAAACTAGGGAAAAACTTATTTATGCCAAAGGGGATTCTTACACAGTCGGCTGAAGCAAAAGAGAAAGCTCATAAATTCAATGCAACAATCGGTATTGCTACTGAGAATAATGGCCCTATGTATCTTGATTGCATTTATGAGCCTTTAAATACATTTGAACCTAAAGATCTCTTCCCTTATGCACCTGCTACGGGAAAACCTGAGCTTAGAAAAGCCTGGAAAGAAAAAATGGTAAAAGAAAATCCTTCTTTGCAGGGCAAATACATCGGACTACCAGTTGTTACAAATGCATTAACTCATGGGCTTAGTATTGTTGCGGATTTATTTGTAGATGAAGGTGATTATATAGTGACTCCTGATAAGTTTTGGGGAAACTATAGACTTACTTTTTCTGTTAGAAGAGGTGGTGAGATTGCTACTTTTGATACTTTTACAAAAGAGGGTAAGTTTAATGTAAATGGCTTGATAGAAAAAGTAAAAGAATGTGGTGAGGCTAGAGGTAAGGTTATTATTTTGTTGAATTTTCCTAATAACCCTTCAGGGTATATGCCTACAGTGGAAGAAGCAGAAGCTATAGCCAATGGGCTTGTTAAGCTTGCTGATAAAGGGATAAAAATTGTTGCTGTGACTGATGATGCATATTTTGGACTATTTTATGAGGATTCAATAAAAGAATCAATTTTTGGTTTACTTGCCAATAAATCTGAAAATCTTTTGGCTATTAAATTAGATGGGGCTACAAAAGAGGAGTATGTTTGGGGTTTTCGTGTGGGATTTATCACATTTGCAGCTACAACTAATGAGCCTCAAGAAGGGATGTTAACGGCATTGGAGAAAAAGGTTGCAGGTCTTATCAGAGGTACAATTTCAAACTGCCCTCATCCATCTCAAACTTTTGTATTAAGAGCAATAAGTCATCCTGATTTTGCTAAACAGAAAGCAGAGAAATATGAAATTATGAAAGCCAGGGCTTTAAAAGTTAAAGAAGTTCTGGATAGTGGAAAATATGTGGATGAATTTGAATATTATCCATTTAATTCTGGTTATTTTATGTGTTTAAAGTTGAAAAACGTGGAAGCTGAAGCATTGAGAGTACATCTTCTTGATAAATACGGTGTTGGCACAATTTCCGTAAACAAAACCGATTTAAGAATTGCGTTCAGTTGTATAGAAGTTGAGCAAGTAGAAGAATTATTTGATATTATTTATCAAGGGTGTAAGGATTTGAATAAATAAGGGGGCTTTAAGCTTCCCTTTTTTTTGTATGGGGGATAGTATGGTTGTTGATGCAAGAGGCAAAGCATGTCCAACACCTGTAATTATGACAAAGAAAGCCCTTGAAGGGATTGAAGAGGGTGTAATAACTGTTTTGGTAGATAATGTTGCGTCAAAGGAGAATGTCTCAAAGTTTGCTGCAAGCCAAGGATTTACTTACGAGGTTGATGATAAAGGAGATTATTTTGAAATTGTTATCGCAAAGGGGTATAAGTGTTCTCTTCCTCAAGACAGTGACAAAGATAAAGAAGATGTTACAACTAATCTTGTGATTCATGTAGGAAGCGACGCTATTGGTAATGGTAGTGATGAGCTTGGAAAATTATTAATGACAGGTTTTATTGAAAATATTATTAATATGGATTTTTTGCCTAAAACGGTGATTTTTGTAAATAGTGGAGTGTTTTTGACAACAAAAAATGAAAAGACAATTAATGCTTTGAAGGAATTGGAAAACAAAGGTGTAGAAATTCTAAGTTGTGGTACATGTTTGACCCATTTTAATTTGATGGATAATTTGAAGGTGGGTGAAGTTACTGACGCGTACAAAGTGATGCAGCGTTTGTTTTATGCAGATAAAATAATAAGGTTGTAGGGGTTATGATTAAGCTTACACATCTTGTAAAAGCTGCCGGGTGAGCAGCTAAAATAGGTCCGGAGGACCTAAACAAAACACTTAATGGATTAAAGTATTACCGGTCTGACAATCTTGTTGTGGGCTTTGAAACTAATGATGATGCTGGTGTGTATAAAATCAGTGATGACAAATATTTAGTTCAAACAGTGGATTTCATTACCCCGGTGGTTGATGACCCTTACATTTTCGGCAGAATTTCGGCAATTAATTCTTTAAGCGATGTTTATGCTATGGGTGGTACTCCACTTACTGCTCTTTCAATACTTATGTATAACTGTGATATTGATGCCGGTATTATCAAAGCTATGATGCAAGGTGCATGTGATGAATTATCAAAAGTTGGATGCACATTGTTGGGAGGGCATACAGTTAATGATAATGAGGTAAAACTTGGGTTTGCCGTTACTGGAATGATAAATGATGGCAAAGTATTTAAGAACTGTACGGCAAAAGTTGATAACGATATTATTTATACAAAAGCATTGGGCATAGGTGTTGTATCTACTGCCTTAAAGGGTGAAATGGCAACCATGGATGAAATTGATGAAGTTACAAAGCTTATGCTTTTATCAAATTACAAAGCTAGTATTTTGATGAAAAACTATAAAGTATCTGCCTGTACTGATGTGACAGGTTTTGGTCTTGCTGGGCATCTTTTTGAAGCAGCAAAGGGCTCGAATGTAACATTGGTGATAAACAGTAATCAAATAAATTACCTTGAATCAGCATTGCAGTATGCAAATATGGGCATAGTACCTGCAGGTGCATACTATAATAAACAGTATTTAGAGCATAGTGTGGATTATTCTGCAGTAAAAGAGGAACATAAGTTGTTACTTTTTGATCCTCAAACATCTGGTGGTTTATTAATATTCGTTGATGAAAATGAATCCGACAAGCTTTTAAACGATTTAATAAAATCAGGTTATAAAGATGCAGCAGTTATTGGTAAAGTTATAGATTTCTCCGAAAAATATGTAATTTTTAAATGAAACATGAAAGAGGAGAGATGGGGAAGTAGAGAGGTAAGAACGTTCCAACGTTAGAACGTTGAAACGTTCTAATGTTGTTTATTTTTATTTATTGGTGGCTTTTTTCCAATCAGCCAAGAATTTTTCCAAACCAATATCTGTTAAAGGATGTTTAAATAACTGTTTCAACACTTTAAAAGGGATTGTAACAATATCTACACCGTTTAAGGCGGCTTCTTGTACATGCATTGGATGACGGATACTTGCAGCAATAACTTCTGTGTCAAAATCGTAATTGATCACGATTTCTTGACATTCCAGAACAATATCAAGACCATTGTGCCCTATATCATCAAGCCTTCCTGCAAATGGACTGATATATCTTGCTCCCGCTTTGCATGCTAAAAGAGCTTGGTTTGAAGAAAAAATTAATGTCATATTGACATCTATTCCTTCTTGAGTAAGTTTATAAGTAGCTTTTAAGCCTTCTTCAGTAAATGGTATTTTTATCACTACGTTTTCATCAATTTTTGCGAGCTCTTTAGCCTCTTTTAGCATTCCATCAAAATCAGTAGCTATTACTTCAGCACTCACTGGCCCTTGGACAATGTCACAAATCTCTTTGATGGTTGATTTCAAATCTCTGTTTTCTTTTGCAATTAAGCTTGGATTCGTAGTAACTCCATCTACTATTCCATAGCTTATTGCTTCTTTTATTTCTTCAATGTTTGCTGTATCTAAAAATATTTTCATGGTTCACCTCTCTTTTCTTTTACTTTAATTATAAATTTATCCATACATTCTTTAGAACAAAAATAGAAAATTCTATTGTAATATTTTACTTTGTATGGAGTTGTTTTTTCAATATAAATACCACAAATTTCATCTTTTTCTAGGTCAACTGATTCTTCTATTTTCCCCTTTTTATTTTCGACCTGTTTTTTTCTGAACAATGTAAATGCTAGATAAACTAAAATAGCCGTAAGGAGAAATTTCAACATTATTTAATATCCTCAGGTATTATGTAAATTGTTTTTATATTGCCATCACCGTAACTCTCAGTCCTTACACCGGAAATAGATTTCAGAGCAGTATGTATTTCTTTTCTTACCATTGGTATCATTGGAGGTAGCTTTTCTACTCGTCTTGTTTTTTTTACTTTTTTAGCAAGTTCAATAGCTCTGTTTTTCAAATCTTCAATAACTCTTTTTCTGTAATTTTCTACATCAACAAATATTTTAATGTCACTTTTTTCGTCTATGTTTAAAAGGCGCTCTAGTAAAAATTGAAGAGCTTCTAATGTTTGTCCCATTTTACCAATCAATAAACTAGAATCAGGGGAATGGATGTTTAGTGTATAATTTGGATAATCTTCAATAAGCTCTATGCGAAAATCTTCAAAGCCTGCTTTTTCAAGGATTTCAGCTAAGATAACTTTTGATCTTCTCTTTAAATACTCATTATCATCAAATTTTATTTTAATTTTTGCATTTTTTTTGCCAAAACCTAAAAGCCCCTTAGAACCTTTTTCTATGATTTCAATTTCTATATATTCTCGTGGTATTTTGTGTTGTAATAAAAAATTATTTATAGCTTCATCAACTGTACTTCCTTCCACTTCATAATATCTCATGACGCTCCTCACGCAGTTTTCTTGTTAATAAAATACTGCTGAATAATAGAAAGAACATTGTTTGTAAGCCAATAAATCACAAGACCTGATGGAAAATTTAAAAATAGGAAAGTGAAAATAATTGGCATGAAAAGAAATATTTTTTGTTGGGTAGGATCTCCCGCTTGTGGTGTCATTTTTTGCTGGATAAACATTGTTATCCCCATTAAGACAGGAGTAATATAATATGGATCTTTCATTGAAAGGTCTGTAATCCATCCGAAAAAAGGAGAACCTTTTAACTCAATAGAAACAAGAAGTGCTTTATAAAGAGCAAAAAATATTGGAATTTGTATTAGCATAGGGAGACATCCACCCATTGGGTTGACTCCATATTTTTTATAAAGTTCCATCATTGCAGCATTCATTTTTTGAGGATCACCCTTAAATTTTTCTCTAATTTTCTGAATTTCTGGTTGAATTTTTTGCATTTTTTTCATCGATGTCATACTTTTTATTGTTAAAGGGTATGTGAGAAGTTTTATAAGGATAGTAAGAATGATTATGGCTATACCGTAATTGTGAACATATTTATTGAAGAAATTCATTAGATTTAACATAGGGATAGCGAGAAAAGAGAAAACTCCAAAATCTATGCTTTTTTCAAACTTATACCCTAAGCTTTTTAATAATTTATATTCTTTAGGGCCGGTGAAAAGAGCTAGCTTGAATTCTTTCTGTGCATTGGGATTTAAAGTGATATCTATTGCACCTTTAATTATGGCAGAATCTTTATATTTCGAGATAATTCCTTGCTCAAAGAAATTGGCGGCTGAAGCAAAAAGGAAGTATTTAGATGTAAAACCAATCCATAAAGGATTTTTTACAATTATATCTTCTTTAATTTTTTTAGGTTTTTGTTTATAAACCTTTTTCCCATCAAATATCAAAGGTCCTTTAAAAGTATAACGACTTTCTTCAAAACCTTCTCCTAAATCTGGACCTATTTCAATAGTCAAAGGTAATCTGATGCTTGTATTGCCAGTATTTGTTATTTTTAAAGAATAAGTTATTAAATAGTTTTTGTTATCTATTTCATAAGTTTTTGATATTACGATATCGTTCAGAAAGCTGTTAAAATTAACAGTAGTTTTATCTTTAGATTTTTTTATTGAGAAGTCAGTTTTATCAAAAGTTAAATCTTTTAACCTAAAATAATTTTCATCTCCATCTTTAAAAACAACTTTGCCAATATTTTTATCTTTATAATTTAAAATAGCTACAGAATAAATATCACCTGTATTTTTATCAAAATTAATTTCAAGATAATCTGTTTTGATAGAGACAGTCTCGATTGATTTTGTTGAAACTTGTTTAGCTCCCTTAAATGACTTGTTTTTTACAGTTTCGACAACTTTTTTTTCGTTTGATTTAACGGTTTGATTATCAGGGACAGTTTGTTGTGGAGTCGGTGCAAACATAAATTGAAAAATCATTAAAACTAGCAAGCTTAATAAAACAGCCAGTAATGTCCTTTTATCCATAAACTACAGCCTCCTCAAATTCACTTAACAGGGTCATACCCACCCTTACTAAGGGGATTGCATCTTATTATTCTCCAACAAGAAAGAATTATACCTAAAACTAAACCTTTTTTAATGATTGCTTCTTTTGTGTATTGAGAACATGTTGGGTAAAACCTACAATTTTGCCCTAAAAAAGGTGATAATAATATTTGATAAATATCAATCAGTCTGATTATGGATTTTTTGAAAAATTTGCTTAACATCATATTCTAATTCACTAAAATTTACCTTTTCTACCCCTTGTTTAGCAATTACAACTAAATGTACCTTATTTGGCAAAATATATTTGTTTAACCTGAATATTTCTCTTAAACGTCTTTTAACCTTGTTTCTGATTACTGCTTTTTTACTAATTTTTTTGCTAACGATAAAACCTACTTTTCTATTTGTTGATAATGCATAACATACATTTATCAAGTTACCTTTGATCCATTGACCATTTACAAAAACATTATCAAATTCTTTCTTTTTTCTAAGCCGCTCATATCTTTTAAAGGTAAATTTCATTCATTAAACAGTCAATCTTTTACGCCCTTTTGCTCTCCTTCTCTTTAAAACTAGTCTACCACCACGTGTTTTCATTCTTGCCCTGAATCCGTGTTTACGTTTTCTTTTAAGGTTACTTGGTTTTTTTAATGTCAACATTTGAGCCATTTATACACACCTCCATTTTTTAGAGCGCACGATTATATATATCAATATTTTATTTGTCAACACGATTGTAATCCTAACGTCACCCTGTTTTTTTGTTGCTAGCCTAATTTATATATATATCAAGCAGTTATGTACTGTTGTTTATGGAGAAACATTTTCTTCATTCTCGCAAAACATCCGGTTTTGCTCCGAGGCAAGTTCCTCTAAAACCGCCATCCATGGCGGTTTTATGGGAACTTAAACCTAGAAAATATTTTTCCATAAACAACTTCAAACAAGGTTTTACAAAAAATGGGGTGACTCCATGATTGTAATCCTGACATTACTTTTTTCTTAAAGTGTCCAACTACTTATTATGAAAAGAGTTTTGTGAGGAAAATAGTATTTATGAATTGTTGTTGATTAATATTTTAAGAAATATATAATCTGTGATTATGGAAAAGATAAAAGTTGCAGTTACAATCGGTGATCCAGCAGGTATAGGGCCTGAAATTTGTTGTAAATTAATAAACGAAGAAATACAGCTAGATGGGTGTAAAATTTTATTCGTGGGGAGTAAAAAGGTTCTTGATGAAACATTTAAAAAAGTCATACAAAGCGATCCATTAAACAATTATGAGATTGTTGAGCCTGACGATACTGTAGAATTTGAATCCATAGAGTTTGGCAAGATAAAAAAAGAGTATGGAAGATTATCCATGCTCTTTGTGGAAAAAGCCGTAAAAATGGCAATGACAGGCAGAGTGGACGCAATAGTAACATGTCCAATAAATAAAAAAGCAATACAGCTAGCAGGTTATAAATTTCCCGGTCATACTGAGTTTTTAGGTTTTCTTACAGGCTCAAAAGATTACAGTATGATGCTTGTGGGCGACAAAGTAAAAGTTGTGCTTGTAACAACCCATTTACCTATAAAACAGGTTGCAAAAAATATTGATACTGAGAAAATAAAAAAGGCAATTATAAACGCACATAATGCTGGAAAGTTTTTTGGAAAAAAAACTCCAAAAATTGCTGTATGTGGTTTGAATCCTCATGCAGGAGATGAGGGGGCCCTTGGAAATGAAGAAATAAAAATTATAAAACCTGCAATTCATGAAATGAAAAAACAAAAAATAGATGTAAACGGTCCTTATCCTGCAGACTCTTTATTTTCAAAGGTAATAAAAGGTGAGTACGACTTTGTTGTATGTATGTACCATGACCAAGGATTGATTCCTGTTAAGATGGAAAGTTTTGGTGCTGCAGTGAATGTAACACTGAATTTGCCTATTATTAGAACATCGGTGGATCATGGGACAGCTTTCGATATTGCAGGTAAGAACCTTGCTAACAATTTTAGCTTGAAAAAAGCAATAAAAGTTGCAGTGGAAATGGTGAAAAATGTTAAATCTTCTTAAAGCATACAAACTCGAATTTCAAAAAACCAAAAAATCATTAGGTCAACATTTTCTTACAAACAAGCATATTATTTCTGAGATTGTAGATAATCTAGAACTGAAACATAATGAAAATGTTGTGGAAATTGGACCAGGGTGTGGGGTTGTAACCTATGAGTTGCTGCAGAAAAATGCTAATGTCACAGTAATTGAAATAGATGAACAAGTATGTGATTTTCTTGATAGATACCTATATTTTTATCCAAATCTTAAGATTATAAACAAAGATTTCCTCGAAATAGGTAGGGTTGAGTTGCCGTATGGAAATTTAAAATTTGTGGGTAATTTACCTTATAACGTATCAGTAAAAATTTTAGAAAAATGTATAGAGTTTATCGATGATATGTGTCTTATGGTTTTTATGTTTCAAAAAGAAGTGGCCGATAGAATAATAAGTAAACCAAACTCTAAAACATACTCTTCCTTATCTATATTCTGTCAATATTACTTTGACATTAAAAAAATTAGAAATGTTTCTGGAGTAAATTTTTGGCCAAACACTAAAGTTACTTCTACCATTTTAAAATTTAGACCTATAAAAAGATATTTTGATAATGTCTCAGTAGAAAAAGATTTTTTCAAATTTGTTATGGCTGCTTTTAAAAGCAAAAGAAAAACTTTGAAAAACAATTTAAACTTTCTAAATAAAGAACAAAAAAATATTATTGATGAAATGTTAGGAGAAAAGATAAGGGGAGAACAACTTAGTCTAAATGATTTTATAAAGTTATACGAGAAGTTATATGCTTGATAATAAGTTAACCAACTATACTTTTACAGTAGTAGATACCGAAACTACAGGATTAAGCCCATACAAAGGGGCAAGACTTGTGGAAATAGGAGCAATTAAAATTTATCCTGGATTATCTATTAGATTTGATAAAGGTTTTTCTACCTTGATAAATCCAGAAAAACCAATCCCTCATGCAGCATATCAAGTTCATAAAATCAGTGATGACATTGTAGCTGATGCTCCTAAAATCCATGAAGTTTTACCTCATTTTAGTAAATATATTGAAAATACCGTTTTAGTTGCTCATAATGCATCGTTTGATTTTAAGTTTATTGATTACTTTTATAAAACTTGCAATATTTCTTGCTCTCTAATTGCTGTAGTTGATACCTTGAAGATTGCAAGAAAAGTTGTGAAAGGTTTAAAAAGTTATAGTTTAGATTCTTTGATAAACTATTTTCAAATAAATATGAGTTTTTTTGGTAGTTACAGACATAGAGCAGTTTTTGACGCCGCACATACAGCAGTAATCTTTGTAAAACTTATTGATTGCTTATTAAAAGAAAATGAAAATATTACTCTGCATGAGCTTATTTATTATTTTCATTGAGTAGAAAGCCAATCTTTTGCTTCTTGAATAGTATCGAACAGCTTTAAATTTTTTCTACCAGATAATTTTAATATCAAGCTGTAAACAGCTTTTCTCCAGCCGGTAACTCCCACCACTGCTCCGCATTTAACATAGGGTTTATTGTGTTCTGCAAAATCCTTTAATGCCATTTGTAAATCTTTACCGCCATTCAGATTTTTCACGTTTACAAGAGTATAAACACTATTCTTTTGCATCGTTCTTATTGCTTTTTTACCATCTTCAATCAGCTTATAAGCTTCCATTGGTGTTGCTTCACTAAAGTTTAAGTATATAATGATCTTACCTTTATGGGATAAAATTTCCAATCTTTCCATTTTGCGCAATCCTTCATTTAGTAACAAACAACGTTATAATATAGTGTTATAAAAATGTCAACTTTTTTAGCTGAACTAACATGTTTAAAAAATATAAATACCAACAGGTTGTTACGTTCTAAAAACAATAGACTAATCGTTTTAATATATTTTTCCTTATTACACTGATTGTTATCCTTCAATTACTAAAATTTCTTATCTCATATAGTTTATGATAAACCCTAAACCTTTTGAGATGTTCCAAAGGGGGCAAGCCTTTCTTTAAGCACCATCTTTGCAAATAAAATATTTTACATTATTATAAATAAATAGTATTTAAAAAAGCAGGAGGTGCTGCATGAAATCATATAGAAAAGAACTCTGGTTCAACACAAAAAGTAAAGTTGAGTTTATAAATATAACTAATGAAGTGCAAAAGGCAGTTGATGAAAGTGGTATTAAAGAAGGGTTATGTTTGGTCAATGCAATGCATATTACTGCAAGTGTATTTATCAATGATGATGAAAGTGGGCTTCATGAAGATTATAAAAGATGGCTTGAGGAGCTTGCTCCTCACGAACCTTTATCCCTTTATAGACACAATCTTACTGGAGAAGATAATGGAGATGCACATTTAAAAAGACAAATCATGGGAAGAGAGGTAGTAGTGGCAGTAACAAATGGTAAGCTGGATTTTGGCCCGTGGGAACAGATTTTTTATGGTGAATTTGATGGTCAAAGAAAAAAAAGAGTGCTAATAAAAATAATCGGAGAGTGAAATGATTTTACATATCACACATAATGACTTAGATGGAGCAGGATGCGGCATAATTGTAAAAAAAGCTTTACACAAAACAGATACTTACTATCTCAACTATGATGAAGTTGATGAATTTTTGATTAAAAGTTATGTGAATTATGATAAAATCATCATTACAGACGTTGTCCCCTCTAAAGATGTCTTCGATTTAATTCGTAGGGAAAGAGACGTTTTGCTGATAGATCACCACAAAACTACACTGCATTTCAGAAAATATAAAGGTGTAATTCACTCTATGGAAAAATGTGCCACACTTCTCACCTATGAATGGCTTATTAATGAAGGGTATGAGATAAGTAACTATGAGGACTTTGTAAAACTCGTTAATGACTATGATATCTGGATTCTTGATGATAGGAGAAGTTTAGATTTAAATATGCTTTTTTATCTTTATGGATTAGAGAGATTTGTTGATAGATTTTTAAAAAAACCTTCAGTGGATTTTGAAGATAAAGAGAATTTTCTTTTGGAAATTGAAAAGTGTAGACAAAAAGATTACCTGATTAGGGCTAAAGATTACATCACTATAAATAAAGATAAAGAAGGGAAGAAATTTGGTTATCTTTTTGCTGAAATGTACAATTCTGAACTTGGTCATTTTTTGATCAATGAGTTTAGTTTGGATTACGTAATAATTATCAATGCACAAAAAAAGAAAATTTCTTTGCGCTCAAGAAAAGATATAGACGTTTCTAATATAGCTAAAAAAAATGGTGGCGGAGGGCACAAAAATGCTGCAGGGTTTTCCACTGACTTTGATTTTGGCATAAACCAGTTTTTAAAAGATATAGGTGTAACATGAAAGCTGAATTTATTAAATCTGCGTTTTTTGAGAAAGATTATCCCAATACCGAATTGCCTGAAATTGCCTTTGTGGGAAGGAGTAATGTAGGTAAATCTTCTATGATTAATGCTCTCACAAACAGAAAAAAGCTAGTAAAAGTGAGCAAAAAACCAGGAAAAACGAGAGCAATAAATTTTTTTAATATTAATAATAAAATAATTTTTGTGGATTTACCAGGTTATGGTTATGCAAAGGTATCTAAAAAAGAACAAGAAAAGTGGAAGTTTATAATTGAAACTTATCTCTTAAAAAGAACACAACTTAAGTGTGTTGTGTTGATTATTGACATAAGAATTGGTCCTACAAAAGATGATATGATGATGCTGGAATGGTTGGAAGCTTATTCTGTTGATGCCATTATTGTACTAACCAAATCAGATAAATTATCAAATAATAAAATAGCAAAACAAAAGAGGGATATATCGATTAAATTAGGGGTTGACGAAAAAAAACTTGTCACTTTTTCAAGTGTTACTAAAAGGGGTCGTGATGAACTTTTACAGATTATCGAAGAAAAAGCTTTTTCTTAATGTTTCATTAGTTGTGTTTGTTGCATTTTTTTTTGTAATTACAAATATTTCTGCAAAACTGATTAAACATGAAGGTAAAGTAACCTTTTTACCCAATAGAAAAATTTTAAAATCTCTAATTAAAGACATAGAAGATGCAAAAAATAGCATTTACATTGCCATGTATATGTTTAAAACGGATGATTATAAGTTCAATTATTCTACTCTTATAGAAGAAGCTATATTTGATGCATTAAAGAAAGGTGTAAAGGTATATGCAGTCTTTGATATAGGAAAAAATGATGATATTACAACCAGATTTAATAAAGATACTGGAGAGGAATTGAGAAAAAAAGGAGCCATAGTCTGGTACGACTCTCCCGAAAGAAAGCTTCATGCAAAAGTCGTAGTAATAGACAATAAAATAGTTTACCTTGGAAGTCATAATTATACCCATAGTGCCATGAAATATAATTATGAAACAAGTGTAAGAATTGAATCATCTGAAATGGCTCAAGAAGTGATAAAATATATAAGAGGTATTAGATGATTATAGGGACTGTTGTCAATGTTATGGCTGTTGGTGTTGGTAGTATTCTAGGTGTTACAATTGGAAAGCGAATTAGGTCAGAGATTAAAGATTCTGTCATGAAAGCACTGGGGCTTGCAGTTGTTGTGTTAGGTATCAAAATGTCTTTTGAAAAACATGATTTTTTGTTGGCTCTAATTGCTATGGTTATAGGAACAGTAGTGGGAGAACTGATAAACATTGAATTGTTTTTAGAAAATATAGGAGGCTATTTTCAACAAAAATTTAGAAGTGAATCAGGAAGTTTTGTACTTGCTTTTGTTACTGCTTCAGTTCTCTTTTGTGTAGGTTCTATGACAATCATTGGAGCTATAAACGACGGTCTGAATAATGATCCCTCTGTTCTTTACATAAAAAGTTTGCTGGATGGAGTATCGTCTATTATTTTAGCTTCAACCCTAGGTATAGGTGTCCTTTTTTCTGTTGTAGTAATTTTAGTATACCAAGGTTTTTTGAGTTTATTAGCATTTAAATTCACATTTTTATTAAATGATCCAATCTATGTAAATGGTATTTCAGTGGTTGGAGGTATTATAATTTTAGGTATAGGTTTAAATATGCTAGGACTAACAAAAATTAAAACGGGAAATATGCTGCCATCCCTTTTCATTATACCGGTAATCGATTTTTTAGCAAAAATAATTGCGTAAGTTACACATTCTGACGCATAACAACTAAAAACCTTTTCTGAGTAGATATTGAAAGATTGGCCTAAAAAGGTGAAACTAAACAACTACCTAAATAGCTGGTAATAAAAAGATTGCTCCGCTACCGCTTGCAATGACAAGGACTATTTGTCATTGAAGAAGTAATAGCAACGAAGCAATCATTAAAAATTAGGCAGTACAACAACCTTCTGTTAATAATTTTAAAAATGATTCAGGTATTCTCACCGGTTTATTTTTATTTGCGTCAAAAGTTACCATCACAGTTTTTGCTACAGCAAAAACCTTGTATTCTCCATTATGTATTTTATAGTTAAAAGTAAAACTGGTATTACCAATACTTTCTACACCAATGCTAACAACAACTTTGTCAGAATAATTTATAGGGATTTTATACTCACACTCTGCTTTAACAACGAGAAAAAATAACCTTTCAGCAGTTGCTTTTGAAAAATAGTCTTTAAACAGTTTTGTTCTTGCCGTTTCTAGATAAGTAAAAAATACTGCATTGTTTACATGTCCATACGCATCCAAATCACTAAACCTTACTTCTATTTCAGTACTGAACTCCATCAGATTAAACTCCTAACAATCCTTTTTTTAAATTTTTATCAGCAGGTCTTTCACCTATGTATATTTTAAGGATTGCTTCTGCAAGCTCCTTTGATTTGATTTCAGCTATTTTTTTATTGTTATGAGTCACTATTACATTGTCATTATCTAGTATTAAATCAATTTCATCACCTCTTACAACATCAAAATTAAATACGTTTAGAAACTTAGCAACTGAATCTGAATTTACTAAATTAGGTGAAGCTTTTTCGAACCCTTCTTTAAATGCTTTTTGCATTTGTCCAGCTTTAACCTTTTTATATAGGAAATGCATTTTTATTACTTTTGGATTTTGATTTAACACTTCTTCAAAGTTTGATGTTTTCTTTTCAACATAAAGAGCACCTATATATATTTTGATAAAAAACTTTTTTCTATAGCCGGTACCATTTAAAACGAGAGTTTTGTTACCAAAATCATAAGTGTCTTGAATTGAAATACCCGAGACATTTTTTGCCTGCAACGATGTAGTAACGATTAGAAAAGAAAACAAAACTATTAATATTTTTTTCATAACATCCTCCTATCTTGATTTGTTTAACTTTCAATTTTCACATATTAGTGAAAAATAATTAATCATTTATTTTAATACTTCATAAAAAATCATTACAAGTACTTACTTCTAATTTTTCTGAGAAAACTTAGTGTTATTTTGCTTTAGAATCTTTAAAATTTTTGCCTTATAGTCAACAATATCATTTCTAAGTGAAGCAAGTTTTGCTATTTTTTCGTCAATTTTCGCAATATGTGAGTCTAAAATTTCAATTAATTTTGGCATTATTTTTTCTGGTGTTTGATGTATTTTATATATTTGAGCAAGTTCCTGCATTTCTTTTAAAGATATCCCAAGTTCTTTCAGTTTTAAAATAAACTTCAGCCTTTTAATATCATCTTTTCTATAGATTCTGATCCCGCCTTCGAGTCTCTGTGGAGGGTCCATAAGACCAATTTCTTCGTAATACCTTATGGTTCTTGTAGTGATGCCAAGCATTTCTGCAACTTCACCAATCTGAAACAATTCATCATTACTTATTTTCATCTCTTTCACCTTTACGTTAATTACCTATTATTAGTATAATTAAAACTCTGTTTTGTCAAGTAATAAAAGATGTTATTAGTTTTTATTAAAAAGTATGAGTTAATATGAAAAAACCAAATAAATAGTATGATTGAATTTTTGTTCAAGATATTTAATATATCGTTATAGGTTGCTTGACATTTACGTTAAATATAGTTATAAGATTATAAAATTACAATGGGGTGAGTTATGAAAGATGTATATGTGATTGAAGGGTTAAGAACTCCCTTTGGCTCTTTCGGTGGGGCACTTTCTGATGTTCATCCTGCGAGGCTTGCTGCTACTGTTATCGAAAAACTGTTTGATGTAACTGAACTTCCTAAAGATGCCGTAGATGAGGTCATTTTAGGCCAGGTTTTGATGGGAGGATTTGGCCAAGCTCCTGCGAGACAAGCAATGAGATACGCTGGTATTCCGGACAAAGCGCATGCCCTGACAATAAACAAGGTATGTGGGAGTGGTTTGAAGTCTCTTATGCTCGGTGCACAATCCATTATGCTTGGAGACTCTGATGTGGTGATTGCTGGTGGTATGGAAAGTATGTCCATGTGCCCTTATGCCCTTAATAAGGCAAGATACGGCTATAGAATGGGAAATGGAGAGATTGTAGACTTGATGATTTATGATGCACTATTGGACCCATATTCAAGCAGACACATGGGAATGCTAACCGAAGAGATCATCAAAAAAGAAGGGCTTACTAGAGAGGAACAGGATGATTATGCGGAAAGATCTTATAAGTTATCCCAGAAAGCTATAAGTGAGGGAATATTTAAGGATGAAATTGTCCCTGTCATAAAAAACACTAAAAAAGGTGATGTGATAATAGATACGGATGAAGAGCCTTATCGTGTAAAGTTTGAAAAATTACGTCAACTTAAACCAGTTTTTACAAAGGATGGGACAATTACAGCAGCCAATGCTTCTACAATCAATGATGGAGCAGCATGTTTAATACTTGCAGGTGATGATGCTATAAAAAAATATAATTTAAAACCAATAGGTAAAATAATTGCTTATGCTACAAACAGTATCCATCCTGATGAATTTTCTCTTGCCCCGGTAGGTGCAATTGAAAAGGTTTGCAAAAAAGCTGGATTGAAAATCGAAGATATTGATCTTTTTGAGATAAATGAAGCCTTTTCTGCTGTAGTTCTTTTTGCGGTAAAAAAATTAGGTTTACCACTTGATAAGGTGAATGTTAACGGTGGTGCAGTTTCCATTGGGCACCCTGTAGGTGCAAGTGGAGGACGACTAGCTGTTACGCTTTTGAAAGAAATGCAGAGAAAAAAGTTAAAATACGGACTTGCCACACTTTGTATAGGCGGTGGTGAAGCTGTAAGCGTAATTTTTGAGAGGGTGTAAAATGA
Source organism: Deferribacter abyssi (assembly GCF_049472655.1). Lineage (NCBI taxonomy): Bacteria > Pseudomonadati > Deferribacterota > Deferribacteres > Deferribacterales > Deferribacteraceae > Deferribacter > Deferribacter abyssi. The sequence continues at coordinate 60,601 of NZ_JAQNCS010000004.1, read as the reverse complement.
AAGTGGCAGTTATTGGTGCAGGACAAATGGGATCAGGTATAGCTCATGTTTTGGCTCAGCATGAGTTTAAGGTAAAGCTGTACGATATAAGTCAGTCTCAGCTTGAAAGAGCTTTTCAGATTATTTGGAAAAATATGGGGAGACAGGCTAAAAAAGGGATGTTTGAAGAATCAAAAATTGAGCAGTTTTTATCCAATATAGAAACAATCAATCAATTAGAGTTGTTGAAAGATGCTGATTTTTTTATAGAAGCTGCTACTGAAAATGAGAAAATAAAATTTGAGCTTTTTAAGAAACTGGATAATCTGGCAAAGCCAGAAGCTATACTTGCAACTAATACATCATCAATATCAATTACAAAAATTGCATCTGTAACTAAGAGACCTGATAAAGTTATAGGGATGCATTTTATGAATCCTGTGCCTGTGATGAAGTTGGTTGAAATTATCAGAGGACTTGCCACAAGTGAAGACACTTACAATAAAACAATGGAGCTTGCTAAAACCTTGGGAAAAGAAATAGCTGTAGCTTCTGATTATGCTGGTTTTATCGTTAATAGGATTTTGATCCCAATGATAAATGAGGCAATTTTTGCATATTTTGAAGGTGTGGCGTCAATTCAAGATATTGATAAAGCAATGAAACTTGGGACAAACCAGCCAATGGGACCTTTTGAGTTAGCAGATTTTATAGGTCTTGATACAGTCTTAGCAATTATGGAAGTACTCTACAATGAATTTAAATATGACAAATACAGACCTTGTCCATTGTTAGTAAATATGGTTAGAGCTGGATACTTAGGAAGAAAAGTAGGTAAAGGGTTTTATGATTACCAATAAACTTGGGAGGTAACAATGGAATATAAAAACATAATTATAAAAATTGAAGATAGCATAGCTTTTTTAATAATAAGCCGACCTAAAGCACTTAATGCATTAAATAGTGATGTGTTGAGTGAGCTAGAATGTGCTCTTTATGATCTTGAAAATAATAATGATGTAAAATGTATAATTATCACAGGTGATGGAGACAAAGCTTTTGTGGCAGGTGCTGATATAAAAGAGATGCTGGGTATGGATGCCATTGCAGCTGCAGCATTTGCTAAAAAAGGTCACAGAATTATTAGATTTATAAGAAAAATGCAAAAACCTGTTATAGCTGCGGTAAACGGATATGCTCTTGGTGGAGGTTTTGAATTAGCATTAGCCTGTGACATAATATACGCTTCAGAAAATGCAAAACTGGGGTTTCCTGAAGTAACACTTGGTATTATGCCAGGTTTTGGTGGTACTCAAAACCTTGTAAGAGTTTGCGGTGAGAAAGTTGCAAATGAACTTATTTTCACAGGTAAGATGATTTCTGCAGTAAGAGCAAAAGAATTAAATGTTGTTTGTGAAGTGTTAAAAGATAAAGATTCTTTAATGGAAAAGGCTTTGGAAACAGCTAAAAAAATTGCTTTTAATTCACCGAAAGGGGTTGCTTTTGCAAAAAACGCTATTTTAACCGGTGTAAATATGAACTTATCCGAAGCTTTAGATTATGAAAGTACTCTTTTTGGATTGCTATTTAATACCGAAGATCAAAAAGAAGGGATGAGCGCATTTGTGGAAAAAAGAAAAGCAGAATTTAAAGGAAAATAAAAATTAGGGAGGAAACTTATGAATTTTGAATTAACACAAGACCATAAGGTATTACAGGACACTTTAAGAGATTTTGTAAACAATGAAATAAAGCCAATTGCTGCAGACATTGATAAAAATCATGAAATACCATCTGATCTTGTTAAAAAAATCGCTGAAATGGGTTTTCTTGGCACATATATCCCTGAAGAATATGGAGGAGCCGGTCTAGATTATTTTTCATATATAATGACAGTGGAAGAAGTATCTAAAGCATGTGCTTCAACAGGTGTTATGATATCTGCTCATACTTCTTTGGCATGTGATCCTATTTTACAGTTTGGCACAGAAGAGCAAAAGAGAAAATATCTACCACCTCTAGCTACAGGTGAAAAAATTGGATGTATATTGCTTACAGAGCCAGAAGCTGGTAGTGATGTTGCAAATATTTCCACAACTTACAGAGAAGAAAACGGCTATTACGTAATAAATGGCTCAAAGATTTTTATCACCAATGGTGCTTTTAGAGGAATTGGTGTTCTTTTTGCAACTGAGAATAAAGAATTGAAGCATAAAGGTTTGTCCGCATTCATTATCGATTTGACTAGTGAGGGGGTTGAAATATTAAAAAATGAAGAAAAACTTGGAATAAGAGGAAGTTATACTACTGCATTTGCCCTAGATAATGTAAAAATACCTAAAGAGAATCTTCTCGGCAAAGAAGGTGATGGCTTCAAAATCGCAATGGAGACATTAAATGGTGGTAGAATCGGTATAGCAGCACAGGCATTAGGTATAGCTGAAGGCGCTTTTGAAAGATGTATTTCTTACGTACAGGAAAGAAAACAGTTTGGCAAACCTCTTGCAGCTTTTCAGGCAATACAATTTAAACTTGCAGATATGGCAACAAGAATAGAGGCAAGTAAATTAATAACCTACAAAGCAGCATGGCTCAAAGATATGAAAAAGACCAATGCCATTGAGTCAGCAATGGCAAAAATGTACGCTTCTGAGACAGCAACTTATGTGACAAAAGAAGCAATTCAGATTCATGGAGGATACGGATATATTTGTGAATATGAAGTTGAAAGAATGTTTAGAGATGCAAAAATCACTGAAATTTATGAAGGAACAAACGAAGTTCAAAGGATTGTAATTTCAAAGATGTTGTTGAAATAGCATTATGATTTATCACATAGGATGCTTATGCATCCATTTTTGCTTAACAACAGGTTTAAACGGATAAAAAATTATGTTTTTTGAAGTGAAAATATTTGAATAATCAATATAAAGAGGTGTTACAGTGATGGAAGCTACAAGAGAAATTTATTGGAATGTAGGGCACGGTGTACTTATACCGATGTATTTATTTGCTATTATTGCCATCGGAATTCTTGTATACGGTTTTAAAAAGCGTTTGGAAATTTATAAGATAGGAAAACCATTGAATCGTTTTGATAATATAGACGAAAGAGTTAGGTTATTACTTACAAATGTACTTGGACAAACAAAAGTATTGAAGGTTGCAGCTCCTGGCACTGCTCACGCTCTTTTTTTCTGGGGTTTTTTGACTTTAACCATTGGAACAACTCTTGTATTTTTACAGGCAGACATTTTAAATCCTCTTTTTGGTATTAAATTCCTAAAAGGGATATTTTATAAGCTATTTTCAGTCACTCTAGATATTGCAGGACTTATTGCAATATTGATGATGACGGGATTCTTTATCAGAAGATTTTTTGTAAAACCAGAAGGTCTAGAAACTATAAAAGATGACTATATAATGCACGGACTTCTATTTGCCATTCTAATAACCGGTTTTTTTGTGGAAGGTGCAAGAATCGCAGCAACAGAATTGAGAAACAATGTTTCTCTGGCATACTGGTCTCCTGTAGGTTTTTTTGTTGCAAATATACTTAGTGGGATGAGTGAATCATCCCTCCTTGCCCTTCATAAAGGATTATGGTGGGTACATCTATTCCTTGCTTTCGGTTTTATAGCATTAATTCCATTTATAAAGTTTAGACATATTTTTACTACATCTGCAAATTACTTTTTTACAGATTTAAGACAAAAGGGGAGCATAGATACCATTGATATAGAAAATGAAGAAGCTGAAAGTTTTGGAGTTAGTAAAGTCAGTGATTTCACATGGAAAGATATTTTTGATGCTGATGCTTGTACAAAATGTAAAAGGTGTCAAGATAGATGTCCGGCTTACAACACTAATAAGCCATTGAGTCCAATGAAACTTATTTTAGATATTGGAGAATCAGCTACTAGCGGTGCTGAAACCAACGTAATCGAAAAGGTTACAAAGGATGTTATTTGGGCTTGTACCACTTGTAGAGCATGTCAAGAGATCTGTCCTGCAAACAATGAACATGTGAATAAGATTTTAGAAATGAGAAGAAATCTTGTATTGATGGAAGGGGAATTTCCTGGTGAAGAAGTAATGATGGCAATGGACAATGTAGAAGTAAATGGTAATCCTATGGGGATGGGATTTGCTACAAGAGGTGACTGGGCTAAAGAGCTCAATGTGAAGATTATGAGTGAAGACAGTGAGGTAGATATCCTTTATTTTGTAGGTTGTTATGCATCTTTTGACAAAAGGAATCAACAAGTAGCAAAAAGTTTTATAAAACTTTGCTATGCAGCAGGTATCAAAGTTGGTATTCTTGGCAAAGAGGAAAAATGCTGTGGTGAGCCTGTAAGAAAGATGGGGAATGAGTATCTTTATCAGATGGTAGCAATGGAAAATATTGAAGTAATCAAAAATTACAACGTTAAAAAGGTTGTTACCACTTGTCCTCATTGTTTTAATACACTGACTAGAGATTATAAGGATTTGGGATTTGATATAGAAGTGGAACACTATACTACATTTTTATGGAAACTTATCAATGATAGAGAATTACAAATTAAAGAACTACCTTTTGAGTGTACTTATCATGATTCATGCTACATCGGAAGATACATGGATATTTTTGAAGAGCCAAGGGATGTATTAAAGATAGCTGGAGCTAACTTAAAAGAGATGAACAAAAACAGGTACGAGAGTTTTTGTTGTGGTGCAGGTGGCGGCAGAATACTTGCTGAAGAGAATATTGGAGAAAAGATCAGTGTAAAAAGAGTCAAAATGGCTGAAGAAACTGGAACAGATATGCTGGTATCAAACTGTCCTTTCTGTCTTACTATGTTTGAGGATGGATTAAAAATGGCTGAGCTTGATGAAAAGATAAAAGCAAAAGATTTGGCTGAGATATTAGTAGAAAGATTGGAAAATCAAGAATAAACAAAGAGGAGGTAAGAATGAAAATTCTTGTTTGTATTAAACAGGTTCCTGATATGGAATCAAAATTTAAGGTTAATAGTGAAGGGACATGGTATGATGAGACTGATTTAGCATATCGTATGAATGAATATGATGAATATGCAGTTGAGCAAGCTGTAAGATTAAAAGAACAAGTAGGAGATGCTGATATTACAGTGCTTTCCATAGGACCAGAGAGGGTAAAAGAAGCTATTAAAAAAGCACTTGCAATGGGATGTGATAGGGGTGTCCATTTAAAAGATGATGATGAATATAAGAAAGATCCTTATCAGAAAGCTCAAGCAGTTTATGAATTTGCTAAAGATAAAGGGTTTGATATAATCTTCACAGGTATGCAATCTCAAGATAGAGGAAGCGGACAGTTTGGTGTACTGCTTGCAGAAATGCTTGGTATTCCAGCTGTTACTACTATCGTTAGTTTTGAGTATGCTGATGATGCAGTTACAGTGAAAAGAGAGCTTGAAGGTGGTAAAAAAGCAGTTGTAAAAGTAAAACTTCCTGCTCTTTTCACATGTCAGCTTGGTTTAAACGAACCAAGATATCCAACATTACCAAACATTATGAAAGCAAAAAGAAAAGAGTTACTTACACATGAAATATCTGAATTTTTAAAAGAAAACAATCTAGTTGAAACGGTTAAAGTCGATTATCCTGAAAAGAAAGGTGGAGCACTTGTATTAGAAGGTGATATTGCTGATCTTGTTGAAAAAACTGTCCAAATTTTAAAAGAAAAGACATCAGTGTTATAAGGGAGGGCTGAAATGAAAGTATTGTTAGTTGCAGAATACAGAGAAAAACAACTTCTTGAAACTACATATGAATTGGCAACCTTTGCCGATAAATTAGAGGCAGAAAAAGTATGGTTTGCTGCTGGATATAAAGACAATCTACCTAAAGTTGCTGGAAAAATTTATTTAGCTGATGCAGAAAAATATGGTGAATTTAATCCTGATGTTCATAAAAAACTTATTTTACAAGTTGTTGAAAAAGAAAACCCTGATTATATTGTATTCATTCATTCTTCTTATGGTTGGGATTTGGCTCCAAGAATAGCTGCTGCTCTTAAAATAGGTCAGGTATCAGAAGTAGTAGAGGTTAGTGATGGACAATTTGTTGTACCAAGTTGCAATGCAAAATTGAGGAGATTTGTAAAGCCAAACACTGATAAAGGAGTTATAACAATCCAAGCAGGAGCTTTTCCTCCAGCTGAGCCAAACGGTGAGCCTGAAGTAGAAGAAATTTCTATCGACTTGGAATCAAATATTGAATTTGTGGGATATGAGGAAGCAGAAGCAAAAACAGTAGATTTAACAAAGGCTGAGATTATAGTAAGTGCTGGTAGAGGTGTTGGTAAACCAGATAATATTCCTGTAATAGAAGAGCTTGCTAAGGCTTTTGGTGGTGAACTCGGTGCAAGTAGACCTGTCGTAGATGCAGGTTGGGTTGATCATTCAAGACAGGTAGGTACCACAGGACAAACAGTAGCACCAAAACTTTATGTGGCATGTGGTATATCAGGAGCTATTCAACATCTTGCTGGTATGAAAAAGTCAGAATTTGTTCTTGCTATCAACACCGATAAGGATGCTCCTATAGGTGAGGTGGCTGATGTGCTTGTTGTAGCTGATGTTATGCAATTTGTGCCTGCATTGACAGAAAAAGTTAAATCCTTGAAAGGGTAACAAAGTTGGCGCCCAATAAGGCGTCAACTCTATGTTACGTTTATAATCTACTAAAAAAACTGATAAAAGTGGGGGAATAATGGAAAAAATATTAGAAGAGGCTAAACAAAATTATAAAGGAATGGGATCAGACTATGTTTATTACTTTGTAATAGATGATACAATTAAAAAAACTGTTTTTGCGAAACCTGATGGACTTGAAATCAAAGATGGCAAAGCCGTAGATAATGCCGACTGTGTTTGCAAAATCAGCTCAGATCTTTTCAAAAAGATTTGGTATGAAAATTATAAACCTGGAATGAAAGAAATTTTTTCTGGCGAGTTGAAAACTAATAGCCCTGACTTATTACAAAAGTTTTTAAAAGCCTGTAAAAAAGCATCTTGAATAATTATCTGCCCATTGTGGTAATGAATCAACAATATAGTTATTTTTTTCTTACTTAATCCTTATAAAGTAGTTTGGCCAAATGGGTGATTGTAAAATTTTAAAAATTATTCCAAAAAGATTTTCAAATGAATAAGTGATTAGATAAAAAGGAGGATGAAATGTTTAAAACAAAATTAACAGAACGCTTGGGTATAAAATATCCTATTATTCAAGGCGGAATGATGTGGATATCAAAGGCCGAGCTTGCAGCCGCAGTTTCAGAAGCTGGGGGGTTGGGTATTATTACAGCTCTCTCTTTTGATAAGCCAGAAAAATTGGCAGAGGAAATTGATAAAGCAAAGAACCTCACAGATAAGCCTTTTGGAGTCAATCTTACTTTTTTACCAACACTCAGGCCTGTAAATTATGATGCATATATAGACGTTATTGTAGATAAAGGTATTAGAATTATAGAAACAGCAGGTAGAAATCCAGAACCGTATATGAAAAAATTGAAAGAAAATGATATTATTGTAATTCATAAATGTACTTCAGTTAGGCATGCGTTGAAAGCTCAAAAAATTGGTTGTGATTTTGTAAGTATCGACGGTTTTGAGTGTGCTGGTCACCCTGGTGAGGATGATGTAACTAGTTTAATTTTAATACCAAGAGCAGTTGATGAGCTTGATATTCCAGTAATCGCTTCGGGTGGTTTTGGAGACGCAAGAGGTTTTGTGGCAGCTCTTGCCCTTGGGGCTGAAGGAGTAAATATGGGGACTCGCTTTGTTGCAACTAAAGAGGCTCCTGTACATGAAAACATAAAACAGATTTTAATAGAAGCAAAAGAAACAGATACTATGCTTGTGGAAAGAAGTCTTAAAAATACTGTAAGGGTACTTAAAAATAAGCATGCTGAAAAAATTCTTGAGATGGAAAAAAATGGAGCAACCTTACAAGAATTAGCACCGCTTTTAAGTGGATTGAGAGGGCTTGAGGCTATTAAAACTGGTAATGCAGATGATGCCCTTTTTGCTTGTGGTCAGGTTGTTGGGCTTATTAACGATATACCCACAGTAAAGGAATTGATAGATGATATTGTAAATGAAGCAAAAAAAATAATCAAAAATAGATTGGCAAATATAATAGATTAAGAACTCAATAAATTCCTAGAAATTTGAAGAGAGTATAAAGTTTGAATTTAAATCCAGACTTTGTACTCTCTTTTTTTTATGAACAAAATTATAATTTTCTTTTCTGGCTTCTCTCCACAATTATTTATAAACTCAAATATATTATTATATCATATCGAAAAATGGGTGATCATAGAAAGTGAACTTATTGCATTTTTAATAAATCACATTTATAAATTAGTAAAGATGCATTAAAAAGCTACAAGGATATAAAATGTCCAGATATTTAGTATTGTTATTTATTATTTTAATAATGGTAGGATGTGTCTCAAAAAATGAAACCGAAGACATGATAGTATTAACTCAAAAAGAGTTTAACTATAAAATCCCAACCTCATCTAAAAAACTCCAATTTGACTGGTGGAAAAGTTTCAATAGTAAAGAGCTAGAAAAACTCATAAGTATGGCATTAAAAGACAATTTTAACGTGCAAACAGCACTCTTAAAGATTAAAGAAGCTGACCTACAATATAAGAGAGATAAAACAACTCTTTTTCCTCATGTTAATTTTTCGACAGGATACACAAGAAACAAAACAAAACAAAAAGGATTCCCGACAGTTGCTACAAATCAATACACGCTAGGGATCAATACTTCATATGAAATAGACTTATGGGGAAAAATTAGGGAAGGGATAAAAATTACAGATTTAAATAAACTTGAGCAGCTTGCAGCTTTTAACACTGCTATTATTACGGTTTCTTCAGAAATAGCTAAAAACTGGCTTAATATTTTATCAATTAGAGAAAAAAAGAAAATTTTAGAAGAACAAATCTTTTTTGCAAAACAAAAATTATATGTCTTAGAGGCAAACTATATTAACAATATTGCAACATTAAACGATTTTATCTCTACAAAACAACAGCTCATCAGCTATAAAAATGAATTAGTCCAACTTGAAGCAGAAGAACGTATCTCTTTGAATCAGTTGAATCTGCTTATTGGAAAAAGTAGTACCGAACCTATTAAGGTAACAAATAATTCATTACCTAAAATGCCACCTTTATTAGATATAGGACTCCCTGTTGACCTTCTGAAAAATCGTCCTGATGTAAAAGCTGCACAAATCAAGCTTGCTAAAGCATTTTCAAATGTTAAATTGGCAAAAACGGATAGATTTCCAAAACTAACACTTTCAGCAAACTTTGATTATAACTCAAATAGAATTTCAACAATCTTTGATAACTGGGTATTCAATCTTGCAGCTAATCTTGCATATCCACTTATTGACTATGGAAAAAGAAAATTAAATGTAGAAATAGCAAAGATTCAAAAAAATGAAGCATTTATAAACTATAAAAATACCGTCTTTACTGCAATAAAAGAGGTTGAAGATGCTCTTATTAATCTAAAAAAAAGTAAAGAAATTTTAAATATAATTACTGAGCAAATTAGTAGCGAAAAAAACAAATTATCAAACATTGAAAATGATTATTTATCAGGCAAGACTAATTATATAAATGTGTTGAGCACAAAAATATCATTGTTAAATTATCAAAAAAGCTCCATAGATGCAAAGTTAAACTATTTTTTAAATCTTATTAATCTATATAAAGCTGCTGGTGGTAAGTATTATGAAAAATTGGCTAAGGTTAAAGAGAGGAAAAAATGAAAAATAACAATGGATATCATAAAAAGACATGGTTGCAACGTTTAATATCCTTAATCGTTATCATATTGATTATATATGCAGGATTATCGATGTCGAAATACCTGATGAAAACAAAGAAGAAAGTTTCTAGAAAAAAACCAAGCAAAATTGTTACTTACGTTGAAACTACGCAAGGTAAAGTAGTAAATATAAATTATACAATCTATTCCTTTGGCAACATCTATCCTGCAAAAAGTGTGACGATTTATCCTGAAGTAAGTGGTAAAATCAAATACATTAATAATAGACTGTTGGAAGGAAACTATTTAAAAGCGAATGAATTAATTGCCAAAATAGATGATAGTGACTATCTGTTAAACTTAAAGATAAAAGAAGCAAGTTTAAAAGCTCTGTATGAAGACTTAAAAATTGAAATTGGTAAGCAAAAATCGGCTGAAAAGGAATTAAAGGCTGCAAGAGGAGTTATTAGAAACATAGACAACGAATCTCTTTATTTAATACTTAGAAAACCCTACATTAATAAGTTAAAAGAAAATATTGAAATTGCGAAGGCTGATCTTGAACTAGCTAAACTAAAATTAGAAAGGACAAAAATAAAATCCCCTTTCAATGCGTTTGTTTTAAAAAAATATGTGGATGAAGGAACATATGTAACACAGGGAACTAAAATAGTTGACTTAATATATGCAGATGAGTTTTACCTGATTGCCCTTTTCCCGATATCTGAGTTAAAATGGCTTGATCTAAAGACGATAAACTTTGCAAAAATAATTTTTGACGATGGCACTGTTATAAAAGGTAAAATTAAGTCTATAGAAAAAGCAGTTGATGAAAAAGGATTGATGGTAAAGGCAATTATTTCAATTAAGCCAAAGCAAAATGACTTGTCTCCGGTAATGATACATAACTATGCCAATGTGGAAATTTTCGGTAAAAAACTAACAAAAATCTTAAAGTTTCCAAGAACTGCTTTAAGAGAAAACAATATCGTTTGGATAAATAAAAATGGAAAGCTAGTTATAAAAAAAATACATGTTGTTTTTAAAAATAAAAATTACGTATATACATATGATTTAAGTAAGAATGATAAAATAATAATTTCTAACATAGCCGCTCCTGTTGAAAATATGCCATTAAAAGAAGTAGGTATGGAAAGTGAATAATTATACCAAAAAAGGTCCCATAGCCTGGTTTATCGAAAATCCTGTAGCAGCTAATATATTGATGCTGTTTTTAATTGTTGGGGGGCTTTATTGGAGTACTCAGATCAAACAGGAGGTTTTCCCAGAGTTTACAGTGGATCAGGTGATTGTACAGGTTGCATATCCCGGAGCAAGCCCAGAAGAAATTGAAAGAGGTGTAATTCTCCCTATTGAAGAAGCAGTAAACGGTCTTGATGGTATAGATAAGATTACATCCACAGCTAACGAAGGTGTTGGGACAGTAGTTATAGAAGCAACAAATGATGCAGATTTAAATCAACTTTTCCAAGATGTAAAAAGTGAAATTGATAGAATCACATCATTTCCACAAGAGGCAGAAGAACCTAAGGTTTATATCCCCTCAAGCAGAAGGGAAGCAATAACTCTAATACTTTTTGGGAATCAAAATGATCATGTTTTAAGAGAAACAGCGGAAATGATAAAAGATAGGCTTTTACAGAGCAAACAGATTAGTTATGTAGAGCTTCTTGGTGAAAAACCTTATGAGATTTCCATCGATGTCTCTGAAAGTACGTTAAAAAAATATAATCTTACTTTATCTGAAATAGCTAGAAAAATTAGAGAATACAATCAGGAAATACCCGCAGGTAGAATAAAAACCTCTGGAGGAGATATTCTGATTAGATTGTATGAACGCAGGGATTTTGGTCAGGAGATAGCTAATATTCCCATCATTAAAACTGACTACGGCAAAGTGATTCCCCTTGGCAATATCGCTGTAATAAAAGACAGTTTTGAAGATACTGACACATACTTAAAATACAACGATATGCCTGCTATTGGTATCAGTGTTTATAGAGTGGGTGATCAAAAACCTATAGAAATTGCTAACGAGGTAAAAAGATTTATAAAACAATTAAAAGATGAGCTCCCCAACGGTCTCTATGTGGATTTTGTTAATGATAGATCACAGATTTTTAAACAAAGAATTGAACTACTATTGAAAAATGCCAAGTTAGGATTAATCCTTGTATTCGCTCTCCTTGCTGTATTTCTAGAAATAAGATTGGCATTTTGGGTAATGCTCGGAATCCCTATTTCATTTCTAGGTTCTATGCTTCTTTTTCCGCAAATGGATGTTTCCATTAACATGATATCACTTTTTGCTTTTATTATTTGTCTTGGGATTGTAGTTGATGATGCAATTGTGGTGGGAGAAAACGTATACAGACACCGTCAAGAAGGCAAATCTTTTAAAAAAGCTGCTTTTTTTGGTACAAAAGAAGTGGTGGTTCCTGTAATTTTTAGCGTGCTTACCAATATGGTTGCTTTTTTGCCTATGTATTTTGTCCCTGGTGTTATGGGTAAAATCTTCAGAATAATTCCTGTGATTGTTATTTCAGTATTCACAATATCTTTGTTAGAAAGTTTGTTAATTTTACCTTCTCACATTGGTCACCAAAAAGATAAGCCTTTTAGGTTTCTTAAATATATAACTTTTGTTCAGCAGAAAATAAGTCTTTATATTCTAAAATTTATTCACTCTGTTTACGGACCGGTTTTGAAGTTTTCCATTAAGTTTAGGTACGTGACCTTTACTCTTGCTATAATGATATTACTTCTTGCTGTAACTTATGTGAGAAGTGGTAGGGTGGGGATAGTCTTTTTTCCAAAAGTGGAATCTGATTTTGCCTATGTAAAATTTGTTTTGCCTGTGGAAAGTTCTGTATTTGATACTCTCAGAGTTGCTGAAAAACTTATAAATAATGCAAAAAAAATAATAGCCGAGAACGGTAAAGAAAAATTGGCCCAAGGAATTTTAACAAATATCAACAAAAATTCAGGATGGATACAGGTTTATTTAACAGATCCAGATGTTAGACCAATAAGTACTGTTGAATTTACACGCAAATGGAGAAAATTGTCAGAGGGGTTAGCTGGTATTAAAACAATCAAGTTTTATTCAGATTTTGGCGGTCCGGGGCACGGTTCGTCCCTTACAGTGGAACTGCAACATAGAGATATCCCTACTCTAAGGAAAGCAAGTAGTGAATTGGCAAATTATCTTGCCACTTTTTCAAATGTTTCTGACATTGATGATGGTTTTACCGAAGGAAAAATTCAATTTAATTTGACTATAAATGAGAAGGGTAAGGCATTGGGGTTAACATCAGATTTTATCGGAAGACAGCTTAGAAATGCATATTACGGGGCTGAAGCTAAAAGATTTTTAAGAGGAAACAACGAAGTAAAAATTATGGTACGATTAACGGATGAAGAGCGTAGTTTCGAGCATTTTTTTGATACTTTTATATTGACTTTAACAGATGGTACGAAAATTCCTTTGAAGGAAGTAGTAAATATTGATCGTGGTAGATCATATACCACCATAGAAAGAAGAAATTTTAGAAGGATAGTCAATGTAACGGCAAATGTGACACCAGAAAAGGAAACTACTAAAATAGTTGCTGCTTTAAAAACTGAATTTTTGCCAAAATTAAAAGCAAAATATCCTGGCTTAAATTTTAGTTTTGAAGGGAAACAGTCGGATTTAAGAAAGAGTATGTCAGCTCTCTTTAAAGGGTTGTTAATTGCAGTAATGGCGATTTATGTAATGCTTGCCATTCCGTTTAAAAGTTATTTTCAACCTATTATAATCATGGTGGCAATCCCTTTTGGTATTATCGGTGCAATTATAGGTCATATGTTGCTTGGTTATAGCTTGAATCTTGTGAGTATGTTTGGGATAGTTGCCCTTTCTGGAGTTGTGGTAAATGATTCCCTTGTATTGATAGATTTTGCAAACAGAAAAAGAAGAGAGGAAGGCGAGTCATTTCATGATGCCATATATCAGGCAGGTTTAAAGAGATTTAGGCCTATTCTTTTGACTACTCTAACAACATTTTTTGGACTTATGCCAATGATATTTGAAACTTCAAGACAGGCTAAATTTCTTATCCCTATGGCCATTTCTCTCGGATTTGGTATTCTTTTTTCCACTTTTATCATATTAATTCTTGTGCCCGGATTATATGTAATAATTGAAGATATTCTCGGCTTTGCTAAAAAGCTTTTTTAAAACATGAAAATTATTGAAATACGAAGAAATTTAATTCATAATAGGTGTAAGTAAACAAGTTCATGGAGGATTTTATGGACTGTATTTTTTGCAAAATTGTAAATGGTGATATTCCATCTGCAAGGGTGTATGAAGATGATGATTTTATTGCCATTCTTGATATTAGGCCGGTAAATCTCGGGCATACTTTGCTTATTCCTAAAAAACATTTCAGAAATATATTAGATACAGATGTTGTAGTTGGTTCAAAAATTTATCCAGTGCTTACTAAGCTTTGTAATGCAATAAAAAATGCTCTAAATTGTGATGGTCTAAATGTTATTCAAAATATTGAAGCTGCTGGTGGTCAAGAGGTTTTTCATTCACATATTCATATTATTCCAAGGTACAAAGATGATGGTTTAAGATTTACTAAAAGTCACAAAGAATATAAATCCACAGATGAAATGCAAGAATTTGCCAAAAAAATTGCTGAGAAACTAACTTAAAAAGTGTGGCTGTATAGATCTTGTTAGTAGTTGTTTATAATAATCCGTTATTAATTTATTGTTATTAGTTGTAATTTGTAGGTATCAGTAGTTAATTTATGAACTTTAATATGTTATCAATAAGGATGTTTTGAAATTGCTACAAATACACCACAAATAACAACTAACAACCATGAATAACTAATGATATTTTTATAATTTGACAATTTTGTCATATCGTTAACATTTATGTTAAAATATTGAAACTGTGTTGGATAGCTATTTGATATCAGTCTAATTTGCTGATAACATTGAGTTAATTATACTAGTGCTTGTGATAACAACTATTTTATACTTCTTTGCGAGGAGCGTAAGCGACAAGGCAATCTTTTATCTATCAAAGAATTATAATTAAGCAATTTATAATAATAGTAGGGCTTTTTTAATTTTATAATACAAAAACAATTTGGCATGCTTTTTTCTATTAAATTGCCAAAACTATAAAAGGAGGTAAGATATGAAGAAAACAAACAAAAAGGGTTTTACCCTTATCGAGCTTTTAGTTGTTGTAGCTATCATCGGTATCCTCGCAGCTATCGCTATCCCCCAATTTGCGAAGTACAGGACGAGGGCTTATAACTCTGCTGCTCAAAGTGATCTTAGAAATGTAAGAGGTGCTTTAGAAGCTTATTATGCTGATACTCAGCAATATCCTTCAAATTTATAAATGTTAGGAGGGTTGAAATGAGGAAAATATTAATGATTATTAGTGTGACATTATTTACATTTTCTGTAGCATACGCAACAATCACGGCTAATAAAGAGACATCTATTGATAATATTGATTTTCAGCCATCTAATAATGTCTACATGTTTTATGCTTCTCCTGATAATCAATCATTTGGTCTAGGTAGTGAACATCAAGCTGGTGACAGATCATTTGGAACAAGCTCTGGAACCACAAAAATATATTATAAGTCAAAAACCAAAGGAACAGTAAGTAATTCTTTGGATGTCCCTGCAAATGACAATTCAACTGAAACAAATGGATGGTCTTCGTTGTAAAAATATGTAAGCAATAGGTGGTTTTGCTTACCACCTATTGCTTAATATTCTTACATGATGTTTGTGAAATAAATATTTATAATTTAAAATCTTTTTGGATTTTTTTTAAAAAGCAAGTTATAAATTTTTTTAAAGAACTTATGAAGATATATTTAACTTAATATGCTATGTTATTCTAAAGATTGCTTCAATTTTGGCGAATAATTATGTTGTTAAGGTTAAAATTAATAAACTATAATTAATAAAAATGTATACTTAAAATGTATGTTTGAACTAAAATTTATAAAAATTAAAAGAACACTTAATATATAATGTAAGAACATTAAAGGTGATATGTTATATTTATATTTGACTTTTAGATCAGTAATAAAAGATAGAATATTTTTAATAATTGTCTTTCTTGTTTTCATTTATGGATTAATACCTGTTTTTAGTTATTTTTCAATGCGACAAGTTCAAGAAATTTCTATAACTATGTCTCTAACGCTAAATTCTTTCATTTTGTTATTTTTATCATTGTTTGGCGGCATCTCTACTATATGGAGAGATATTGAAAGAAAATATACGTATACATTACTAAGTTATCCTGTTACAAGAATAAGCTATTTGGTTGGTAGATATTTTGGATTTGTTTTGTTATTATTATTAATAACAATATTGAATTTCTCGTTATCTGTCATTGTTATTAAAATATCCGCAGGGTTTTATAAATCACAATTACCGATTATATGGCTAAATATTTTTGGAGCTTTTGCATTTTCATTTTTAAAATACTGCTTATTGTTGGCTTTTGGTTTCCTTTTTGCATCATTTTCCACGTCATTTTTCACCCCTATTTTTTCTACAGTGGCAATTTTTATAGCCGGTAATTCAATTCAGGGGATTTTTGATTATGTTATGAAAGAAGCTGATAAAATTTCTGTTTTTGTTAAATCTGTGGTGAAACTTGCTTATTATATTTTGCCTAACTTTTCTGCTTTTGATTTGACTTCTTATGCCACTTACGCTTTGCAAATAAATGGGAAATCCATAATATTTACTTTAGTGTATTTTTTGTTTTATTTGACAATTGTATTGAGCCTTACAGTTATTATTTTTAATAGGCGTGATTTAACTTAATGACAAACATAAAGTTATGAAAGATATGACAACAAAAAATATTTCAAATAAATTGTTTTATGTTTTTGCACTTGTAGCTGTTGTTTGCCTTGTATTATTTTTCCCGTATTTTCAAAAAGATATGCAAAAAAGACCGTTATTTGAAAAACTCGGTTATACGCCTCAAGGAAAATTTTATAAGATTGTTTTAGGTGAATTCAGATGGTTTATGGGTGATTATCTTTCATTCAAGTCTATAATTTATTATGGGGGGAAAGTTGATAAAATCAGTGAAAGAAAATTTCATGAAGTAGAGTTTTATAACCTTTATAGGACTATTGAGACCTCAATCATTCTAAATCCATACAATGAAGATGCATATTATTTTGCTCAGGGTGCTTTTACTTGGGATATTGGTAAAATTCGAGAAGTAAACGCTTTGTTAAAATATGTAATGAAATATCGTACATGGGATTTTAAAATACCCTTTTTCTTGGGGTTTAATTATGCTTATTTTTTAAAAGACTATAAAACTGCAGCGTATTATTATAAAAAAGCTTCAGAAATTTCGGGTTCGGCTTTGTTTACTAATCTCGCTGCACGGTATTTTTATGAGGGTGGGGAAACCGAGCTTGGAATTGCATATTTAAAGACAATGATAAAAATTACAAGAAAAGAGAGTATAAAAAAGTCATATGAAGTAAGATTACAGGCTTTAGAAGCAATCTATACAATCGAAAGAGCAATAAAAAGATATAAGGAGAAAAACAAAGCATTACCTAAAGATATCGATGAGCTTGTAAGAAAAGGTTTTCTTAGAGAAGTGCCCAAAGATCCTTATGGTGGAAAGTTTTATATTGATAAAGATGGAAAAGTGAGGACAACAAGCAAGCTTGCTTTCAAAAGACCAAAACATAAAAAGGGAAATGAAAATGGAAGTAATAAGAGTAAATAACCTTTATAAAACTTTTAAAAGTAAAAGGAAAAAGGTAAACGCTTTAAACGGAATGTCTTTTACTGTTAATAAAGGTGAAATCCTTGGATTCTTAGGTCCAAATGGTGCTGGTAAAAGTACCACAATTAAAATTATGATGGATTTAATAAGAGCAGATAGAGGATCAGCCAAGATATTAGGAATTGACTCATCTAGTCCTGTAGCAAGGCTAAAAGTGGGTTTTATGCCGGAAAATCCACAGTATTATGATACATTGACAGGTTATGATTTGCTTATGTTTTCCGCAGCTATTTTTAAAGTGGATAAAAACGTGGCCAAAAAGAGGGCATGGGAACTCTTGGAAGAGTTTGAATTAAAGGATGCAGCTAAGCGTCCAATTAGAAAATATAGCAAAGGTATGATTCAGAGGATTGGATTTGCGTCCACTTTGATACATGATCCAGAAATTTTAATATTGGATGAACCGATGAGTGGGCTTGATCCAATGGGTAGAGTATTATTTAAGAATAAAATGTTAGAGCTTAATAAAAAGGGTGTTACGATTTTTTTCAGCTCTCATATCATACCTGATATTGAAGATATCTGCTCAAGAGTATTGATTGTAAATAGAGGGAAAGTTGTTAAATCTCTGGAAAAAACTGAAATAAAATATTTAACCACTACAGGTTTTAAAGTAATCATCGACAACCCAGTAAATATAGGCCTAAAACTTGAAAAAATTACAGATAATCTTTACAGTTTTTTATGTCCAAAAAATAATCTAATTGACATTTTAGAAAAACTAAAAGCACATAGCACTGAAATTATTGACATTGAGCCAGTCAAAAAAAGTTTAGAGGATATTTTTGTCGAAATTACCTTGAAAAGTAATGACAATTAATGCTCTATCACTTCTATTGATATATTATTGATATTTCGCTTTTGTTTATAAAACTCAATGCCTATGAGATAAATCTCTTTTCTTTCTGATAGGTATTTTTCATAATATTTTTTCTCTTTTATTTGCTCGAGTGCGCCTTTGCCATCTTCTTTAAACTCAATAATGTAAATTACGTCATCGAATTTTAATGTGATATCAATTCTACCCTTGTTTGTCACATTTTCTGCTATTAAATCCACTCCCAGCGCTTTCATGTAAGCGTAAAATACACTCACATAATAACCTTCATACTCATAAAGCTTCTCACCTGTGAAATTATTGTAAGGAATAGATGCATATAATGATTTTAGCTCTTGCATAAACATATCTAAATTTTTATTTAAAAGTGAGAGATAAAGATTATTACTAATAATTGCGGAATTATATGATTTTGTAATATAATCAGCAATGCTTCCAAAAAGGGAAAGCTCAACTTCATAATTAGGTATATCAAGATAGTAAAACATTCCTCTAACTGTTTTTTCTTCTTTTGCAATTGTCAAATACCCTGTCTGCCACATTAGTACTTCAACATCGATGTTATCCACATCAAAGCTGTCAAGCATACGATAATCCTTCACTGCTCGCTCTAAATTTGGCAAATGATAACGGTTTTTCTCTATCATCTTTAGTAGAAATGTGGGGGTAGCCGTGGAAAACCAATAATTGCCGAATTCACATCCTTTTGAGATAAATAAAAGTATATCAAAGGGATTATATACAGACTCACCAAGCCAGCGATAACCGTTGTACCACTTTTTTATTTTCTCAAAATCTTGCCCTTTCAAATGCTCTGCAAATTCTGTTACCAGATCTTTCTGCGTATATCCGCAAATTGTGGCATATTTTTTATCTATTGTAATATCATTCAAATTATTTAGCCCAGAAAATAAACTTACTTTGGAAAACTTACTTACTCCTGTGATAAATACAAACTCAATATATGGATCACTGTCCTTTATCACAGAGTAAAAGTTTTTTAATTCTTCTCTTATCTCTTTTGCTCTCTTGCTATCTTCAATGTTATCTAAAATTGGTTTGTCATACTCATCAATTAAAATTACTACTCGTTCACCATGTCGTTTCATTGCTTGTAAAATAACTTTTTTAAACAACCCGCCAATTGTTTCACTCGTTGGCATATTGATCGATAGCAAAAGACAATTTTCCTCTAATATTTCTTTGATTCTGCTATTTAACGTAGTTGCATCTTTTATTCCACCACTTCCAAAAGATATGTGAATTACAGGATACTTTTTGAAGTCGTATTTATCATAAATATAAAGCCCTCTGAAAAGCTCTTTGTTACCTGAGAAAATTTCTTTTAATGTATCAAGGAATAAAGTTTTACCAAACCTCCTTGGGCGAGAAAGAAAATAGTATGAGCCATTTTCAATCAATTTTAATGCAATTTTTGTTTTATCAATATAAACGCAGTTATTTTCCTTTATTTTACGTAAAGTTGAAATTCCAATGGGCAGTTTTTTCATAATTTACTCCTGCTAATACACTCTTGTATCCTAATTATAATAAATTTTTATGTAATTTAAAATAAAAAGTGCAGGTAGTATATTAACCCAATTTGTCAAAACATTGCACAAGCTCATGTTAAGCTTTTGGTTGCTTTTTTTATTACTTTCATTATAGTCAAAGTCACTTATATAGAAATATGGTGTCACTTTTGGAGGTAAAGGATGATTGTAAGATTGAGTGAAATTGAGCCAAAAGAAATGGTAAAACCACGTGATGGTAGAGGAAGTTTGATAAATTTTGCATATGAAGCTGCTACAAAGTACAGCGGTAAGATAAAAATGTTTTCAGTGGTGGAATTAAAGCCAGACTCAAAGGTTGGTTATCATGTGCATGAAAATGATATGGAGATTTATTTAATTCTTGATGGAAAGGCTGTTGTGAGTGATAATGGAAATGAGGATTTATTAGGTCCTGGAGATATGCTGATTACTCCAAAGGGAGAGGGGCACGCAATCGAAAATAAAACAAATGAACCAATAACATTTTTAGCAGTGATAATAGAGTAGCCTATGATTACAATAAACGATACACCTGTTTTAGTTGGAACAAGCGGTTATAAGTACGATGACTGGAAGGAGAGTTTTTATCCTAAAAGTATTTCTAACTTTCATATGCTTTCATATTATGGGAAAAAAGATTATTTAAATCTGCTTGAAATAACATTTACATTCTACAATATCCCTTATCAAAATACTGTTAAAAGCATTGTGGATAGAGGGGAGAATCTTTCTTTTTCAGTAAGATTAAATAAAAGGTTTTTAAAGGGTAGATATAATAAACAGGATGTAAAAGATTTTTATGCTGGTTTAAAACCTATGATTGATAAAGGAAAACTTGAAGCTTTGTTTGCTGATTTCAATTTTTCTTTTTCTGCCTCAAAGGAAAATTTTGAGCATATATTAAGGCTTTCAAATGAATTTAAAGATTTCCCTCTCTTTTTTGAATTACCAAATCGAACATGGTACAAGGACAGATTTTTAGAATTGTTTCGTGAGCACAGAATAGGTATCATAGTCCTTGATATGCCAAAAATTAAGGGACTTGCACCTTATTATCCGTTTTCTTCGAATAATTTTACTTATTACAGGTTGTATGGACGTAGCAAATTGTGGCTTACCCCAGAAGATAAATATCTTGATTATAAATATAGTAAAGAGGAGTTGACTGAATTTATTGATGATATAAAAACTCTTTCATTAATAAGTAAAAAGGTGTTTGTAAGTTTTTGTAATGTAATAAATGCGTCAGCCTGCAAAAATGCCGGAGAGTTTGTACAGTTAATAAAAGAAAATGAAGAGATTTAAAAAAGCTGCTGCTCTAAAATATAAGCCAAACAGTGATAAAGCGCCTAAGCTTGTAGCCAAAGGGCAGGGAGTTATAGCAGAAAAAATTATTGAGAAGGCTAAAGAACATGGTGTATTTATTCAGGAGGATGCTGATCTTGTAGAGGCGCTTGCTACTTTAGATCTATATGAGGAGATACCTGAAAATTTATATAAAGCTATAGCAGAAATTCTTGCCGAATTATATAAAATTAATAAAAATATAACTTAGTTCTTGCTGAACAAGTGGCAGCTATTTTGAATTTTATTAAATCTAAACAAAAAAATTAAAAAATTGCTTGACATAAATTGGCTCAACTTTATATTAATACTAGCACTCTATAAAAGAGAGTGCTAATGCAGAGGAAAGAAATGGCAAAGCTTACTGAAAGGGAAGAGACGGTATTAAAAATTATTGTCGATGAATATATTAATAGTAGTGAACCAGTGGGCTCTCGTTTTGTTTCTAAAGTGGGGCCTTTGAAGCTGAGTCCTGCTTCTATTAGGAATATAATGAGTGATTTGGAAGAAAAAGGGTTCATTTACCAGCCTCATACATCTGCAGGGCGTGTACCAACAGATTTAGGATATAGATATTACATCGATAAGTTTGTTACAATATCACCAGTTTATTCAGAAGAGATAAAAAAACTTTCTGATAAACTCAATGCTACAAACTTAAGGACTCTTTTTAAAGAAGCCACAAAACAGCTTAGCAAACTCACTCACTCTGTAGGTTTCGTGGTAACTCCAAAATCAAATATGCTGTATTTAAAGCATATAGAATTTTTGAAACTTAATAAGTATGATGTTTTGGCAATTTTGGTGACAAAAACGGGTATTGTGCAAAATGTTATATTAAATTTAGATATAGACATTCCTGATAATATTTTAACTCAAATCAGTAATTATTTAAATGAACATTTTAGCGGTTACTCATTGGTAGAAGTTAAAGAGCGACTTTTTAAAGAGTTGGAAAAAGATAAGCGGTTATTTGATAATTTTATTGACTCATTTCAAAAATTATTACCCAAGATTTTTGAGATGGATGAGGTAGAAGGTGAGCTTTATTATGATGGTACAAGTAACATATTGGATATGCCTGAATTTAATGATGTTAATAAGCTCAAAGAGTTTCTTAGAACATTTGAAGAAAAAACATTGATTTACAAAATAATAAATAAATGCGTAGAAGCTGATAGTGTACAGATATTCATTGGTTCTGAAATTGATAAAGGTATTGATGATATTGGTCTTGTAGTTAAGCCTTATTCTAAAGGGAATAAAATATTAGGAACGCTAGGTATTATAGGTCCAAAAAGAATGAAGTATCCTCATGTTGTTCCTGTAGTTGATTATACAGCTAATTTGTTGAGTGAAGTTATTGAAAGGTTAGGAGGTAGAGATGAGTAAAAAAATAAAAGTTAATAAAGAAAAAGACATTGTAGAAGAAGTAGAAAAAAGAAACAAAAAAAATACTCAGAAAAATAAAAAAGAAGAAAATGAGCATAAGAAAGTAGAAACACAAGGAGATGATATTATAAAAAAATTAGAAAATGAAAATAAAGAATTAAAAAAACAGCTACAGGAAAAAGAAGAGACTATTTTAAGATTGTCTGCAGAATTGGATAATTTCAGAAAAAGACTTTTGAGGGAAACAGAAGAAAAACTTAAATATGCTAACCAGGTTCTGCTTGAAAGTTTGTTACCTGTGATAGATCATTTAGAAATGGCTCTTGACCATATTAAACCTGATTCTCCTGTAGAGTCATTAAAGCAAGGTGTGGATCTGACTTTAAAGCAGATGAAAGATATTCTTGCTAAATTTGGTTTGCAGGAAATAGAATTAAACATTGGAGATGATTTTGATCCCAACTTCCATGAAGCTTTAATGTTAGATTATAAAGATGATTTTGAAAACAACAAAGTTACTCAGATTTTGCAAAAAGGTTATACTCTCAATGGTAGAGTAATAAGGCCATCTAAGGTTTCTGTTAATAAAAAAGAAGAAAATAATAATAATGATAAGGAGGATAAAGATGAGTAAAGGAAAAGTAATAGGTATTGACCTTGGTACAACAAACTCTGTTGTGGCTATAATGGAAGGGGGACAGCCTAAAGTAATCGTTAATGCAGAAGGTATGACAACAACTCCTTCTGTTGTGGCCTTTACTGAAAGTGGAGAAAGACTTGTAGGGTTACTTGCAAAAAGACAGGCTGTCACAAACCCAGAAAACACAATTTTTTCAGTAAAAAGATTAATTGGTAGAAAAATTGATGACCCTCAAGTAGAAAAAGCTAAAAGAATTTTACCTTACAAAATAGTACCATCTGACAATCAGGATGCATGGGTTGAAGTAAAAGGTAAAAAATATGCACCACCAGAAATTTCTGCAATGGTATTACAAAAGCTGAAAAAAACTGCTGAAGATTACCTAGGAGAAGAAGTAACTGATGCTGTTATTACAGTACCTGCTTATTTTAATGATGCTCAGCGTCAGGCTACAAAAGATGCTGGTAAGATTGCTGGATTAAATGTTTTAAGGATTATAAATGAACCAACTGCAGCTGCTCTTGCCTATGGACTGGATAAAAAGAAAGATGAAAAAATAGCTGTATACGACCTTGGTGGTGGGACATTTGATATCTCTATACTTGAATTAGGAGATGGTGTATTTGAAGTAAAAGCTACGAATGGTGATACTTTTCTTGGTGGAGACGATTTTGATAACAGGATAGTAGAGTGGTTAATAGATGAATTTAAAAAAGAGACAGGTATCGATCTATCCCAAGATAAAATGGCTCTTCAAAGATTGAAGGAAGCAGCAGAAAAGGCAAAACATGAGCTATCCACTGCTCTTGAAACGGAAATAAATTTACCTTTCATTACTGCAGATGCTTCTGGACCAAAACATTTGATTAAAAAACTTACTAGAGCTAAACTTGAACAATTGGTAATGGATTTAGTTGAAAGAACACTTGAGCCCTGTAAAAAAGCATTAGAAGATGCAGGATTAACCCCATCAGATATTGATGAAGTTATTCTTGTTGGTGGTATGACAAGAATGCCTCTTGTTCAACAAAAGGTAAAAGAATTTTTTGGTAAAGAACCACACAAAGGGATCAACCCTGATGAGGTTGTAGCTATTGGAGCAGCGATTCAAGGTGCTGTATTAAAAGGTGACATAAAAGATGTGTTATTGTTGGATGTTACGCCACTTTCGCTGGGTATCGAAACACTTGGTGGGGTGATGACAAAAATTATTCCTAGAAACACAACAATTCCAACAAAGAAAAGTCAGATATTTACAACCGCAGCTGATAATCAAACATCAGTTACAATACACGTATTGCAAGGAGAGCGTGAATTAGCAAAAGATAACAAGTCAATTGGTAGATTTGAGCTAGTTGGTATTCCTCCTGCTCCAAGGGGAGTACCTCAGATTGAGGTAACATTTGATATTGATGCAAATGGTATATTGAGTGTATCTGCAAAAGACCTTGGTACAGGTAAAGAACAGTCTATCAGAATTACTCCAAGCAGTGGATTAACTGAAGAAGAAATTGAAAAAATGGTTAAAGAAGCTGAACTGCACGCTGAAGAAGATAAAAAGAAAAGAGAACTTGTTGAACTTAAAAACCAAGCCGATACGCTTATTTACTCTACAGAAAAATCTCTTAAAGAACATGGTGATAAAGTTGATGCTGCTACAAAGGAAGAAATTGAGAAGGCTCTTGATGAGTTGAAAAAAGTTCATGCTGGGGAAGATGCTACCGCTATAAAAGCAGCTATCGATAAACTGACATCGGTATCTCATAAACTTGCTGAAGCAATTTATAAGGCTACTGCAAGTACTTCAGGAGCTGATGCTGGTACAGGATCAAATACTGGAGAAGGGAGTACCGAAGCTAACAACAACTCTCAGGAAACAAAACAGGAAGATGTAGTGGATGCTGATTATGAAGAAGTGAAAGAAGATAACAAATAGTTCATAATGATGATAACTAAAAAAAACTATTAACATAAAAAGAGCAGTTGGCCATATTATGGCTAACTGCTCATTATTTTTAATATTATGAACTAAATGGAAAGAGTAAGTGATAACAATAAAATTTTTAACATAAAACTCCACAAGATACATTTTATTTCTAATAAAACTTTTTGGTTACAAGAAAATGAAAATTTTCAAGAAAGGAGTTTTACTTTACTTCAACAGTATGATAATCTTTATAACCTACAATGATTTTTACAATGTAAATATCTTTTTTAAACTTATGGAGGTTAAGATTGGCTAAGGATTATTATGAAATTTTAGGTGTTAACAGAAATGCAACAGAAATAGAAATAAAAAAAGCTTATAGAAAACTTGCATTGAAATATCATCCCGATAGAAATCCAGGGGACAAAGAAGCTGAAGAAAAGTTTAGAGAAATAACAGAAGCTTATCAAGTTTTAGTAGATCCGCAAAAAAGAGCTCAATATGACCAATTTGGACGAGTTTTTGATGATAATGGAGGATCTCAGGACTTTTCATCTACAATTTTTGATGATTTTTTTGATGATATTTTTGAAGGTTTCTTCGGTTTTAATAGAGGAGGAAAAAGAAGAGAGCGCCCAACCAGAGGTAGTGACATAGAAACTGATGTTGAAATAGAGTTTGAAGAGGCTGTTTTTGGGGTCTCAAAAAAAATAACAGTGGAAAAAGAAGAGCTTTGCTCTAGGTGTGACGGTTCAGGTGCGGAGCCAGGCGGTAAACAAACATGCCCTACTTGTCATGGAAAAGGTCAGTTTATCCAAAGACAAGGTTTTTTTACTGTATCAACTAGTTGTCCAACGTGTCACGGAAGCGGTCAAGTTATAAGAGAAACCTGTAAAGAATGTCGTGGTCGTGGTTTTAAATATAATAAAAAGACAATTGAATTGAAAATCCCCCCTGGTATTGATGCTGGTATGACGTTAAGGGTTTCCGGCGAAGGAAATTCTGGTAGATATGGCGGGCCACCAGGAGATTTGTTCGTAAACATCAGGGTTAAGTCTCACAAATATTTCAAAAGAAAAGGGAACGATATTTATCTAGAGTTGCCTATACCTTTTACTGATGCTATTTTAGGTACTACTGTTTCAATCCCAACATTAAAAGGGGAAAAAACTTTGGATATTAAACCTGGAACACAACCAGGAGATCAAATTATTTTAAAAGGATACGGTGTACCTGAAGTAAAAGGTTATGGTGTAGGTAATATGTTTGTTAATATACGAGTAATATTGCCAAAGAAGCTTAGTAAAGAGGAAAGAAAATTGATAAATGAATTTAAAAAACTATCGGGAAATGGCTATATGAAAGAAGATAAATCGTTATGGGATAAATTTAGAAGATTTCTTAAAAAATGACAGGATATATTCTTTGGTATATTTTATAAAAAACATTATTAAGATGATGATATATGGAATATTTAAAAAAATTTAAGATTCTTGTTATTATAGGAATAATTATAAGTATATCTATTTTTACACTTCATTTGGTTTCTTCTTTTAATTCCTTGAAATATATGAAAAAAAATTTAATTGAGCTTGGAAGATTCATTACTTACTCTTTTGAAGTTAGTAATAGGTTTTTGTTCTCGAATAACCGTGCTGGTTCAACATGCTTTCAAGAATTTTCCAAAGAATTTTTATCCAATGAAGCTATTTATAATCTTATAATATACGATATAAATGGAAACATACTATTTAATGGAAAAAACAAAAATATTGAAGTAAAAAAAGTTTACCCCGAATACGAAAGTGTAATTGAAACTGAAGATTACATTATCATCGTTAGAAAAGTGGAAAAATTACTTGGAATGGGCATGATGAGAATGGTACGTCACATGCAAAAAAGAACTAATCAACAGTTTTATGTAGAATTATTCCTTGACAAAAGTAGTTATAATTATTTCAAAAAGAAAATGTTTTCTGATTTACTGCAAATGATTGTTTTATATCTATTTATAGTTGTAATTTTGTTGTATTCATACAGGTTGTTTAAATTATATACTGCTTTAACCAATAAACTGAAAAGGGTTGAAAGGAATGCGGAGCTTGGTAAATTTGCAAGTTTATTAGCCCACGAAATAAAAAACCCTCTTAGTTCAATGAAAGGTTTGTTAGAGTTTACTCTGGATAAAGAAACAGATATTAATCAAAAACAAATATTATCAAAAATTAGAGCTGAAATGGAAAGATTAAATAATCTTGTAAATGATTTTTTAACCTTTGGAAGGGAAGTATCTTTAAGAAAAAACAACTTAGATGTTTTGCAACTAATTAATGAAACAGCAAATCTTTTGAAATACGATATAAATAATAAAAAATTAAGAATTTCTATAAAAGGAGAATCGTTTATTATAAATGGTGATAAAGATAGAATGATTCAAGTTTTGATGAATCTCATATTGAATGCAATAGATGCATCAAAAGAGAATGATGAAATAAAAATTGTTGTTAAAGATAATAAAGTTGCTATTATTAATAGTGTTTACAACGATAACAAGATAGATAAAGATAAAATTTTTGAGCCATTTTATACCACTAGATCAAAAGGTAGTGGTTTAGGATTAGCAATAGTAAAAAAAATTATGGAAATGCACGGATATAAAGTATATGTTGAAAGAATCAACCCTTTTAAAATAGTTTTGGATTTTGGTAATGGAAAATAAAAGAAAAATCTTAATTGTTGATGATGAAGAAAACCACCGTTTTATGTTAAAGCTTCATCTCGAAGGAGAATACGTCGTAGATGAAGCATCAAATGGCATTGAAGCTTTAAGTAGCGTTGAATCCAATCATTACGACTTGATACTTCTTGACATTAAAATGGATATTATGGATGGGATGACTTTTTTAAGTCATTTGAGAAGAAATGGTATAAATATACCAGTTATTGTTATTTCAGCTTTCAACAACGTAAAAACAGCAGTAGAAGCAATGAAACTTGGTGCTGTGGACTATATAACAAAACCTGTAGATGTAAAAATTCTAAAAAAACAAATAAAAGAACTATTAAATGATAAACTTAGGGATAAAGAGGTAAAAATAAATGATGATTATCATTATGAGGGTGTATATTCTGAAAACGGCCTAGGTAAAATCATTGATCTTTTAAAGATGGTTGCTCCCACTGATGCTACGGTTTTAATTATGGGAGAGTCTGGAACTGGAAAAGAATTGATTGCAAAATCCATCCATCACAACTCTCCAAGAAAGAATAAACCGTTTCTTGCTGTTAATTGTGCTGCATTGAATGAAAACTTGATTGAAAGTGAAATTTTTGGTCACGAAAAAGGCGCTTTTACAGGTGCAGACAAAGCTAAGCCTGGGAAATTTGAACTTGCAGATGGTGGGACAATATTTCTCGATGAAATTGGAGAATTACCATTACAAACACAAGCAAAACTTTTAAGAGTCTTACAAGATAAAACTTTTGAGCGTGTAGGAGGTTTGAAAACATTAAAAACAGATGCAAGAATAGTGGCCGCTACTAACAGAAACCTAGAAGAAATGGTTAAAGAAGGCAAATTTAGAGAAGATCTTTACTTTAGACTAAATGTATTCCCTATTTTAGTTCCCCCTTTAAGGGAAAGAAAGAATGAAATACCACTGTTACTTAATTTCTTTATTAAAAGATATAGTGAAAGATTCCAAAAAATTATTAAAGGGTATTCAGATGACTATCTTAATGTTTTGATGAAGTATGATTTCCCGGGGAATATCAGGGAATTAGAAAATATTGTTGAAAGAAGTATAATCCTTTGCAAAGGAGAAGTTTTAACCCCAGACCTTTTACCACCTCTTAAAATAGAAAATAACACTACTAAGAAAAACAGTATGAAAGAGCATGAAAAAAGTCTGATAGAAAAAGCATTAAAAGAAACAAATGGAAACAAAAGCAAAGCTGCAGAATTACTAGGTATATCAAGGAAAACATTACATAATAAAATCAAAGAATATAATATTGAGGTGTGATGTGTCTGAAAAGTTGTGGAGTGGACGTTTTGAGCTATCTACAGATAAATTTGTGGATGAATTTAATGCATCAATTCATTTTGATAAAAGACTTTATAGATATGATATAAGAGGAAGTCTTGCACATGTAGAAATGCTTGCTAAACAAGGAATAATAAAACCTTTAGAAGCTGAAAAAATCAAAGAAGGGCTATTAAAAATATTAGATGAAATTGAAAAAGGAGATTTTGAATTTAAAACAGAAGATGAAGATATACATATGGCAATAGAAAAAAGATTAAAAGAGATTGTTGGGGAGATAGGTGGAAAGCTGCATACGGCTAGAAGTAGGAATGATCAGGTGGCCGTGGATGTGCGAATGTATTTACGTGATATTATTGCAGATGTTAAAAAGTATATAAAAACTTTTTTAGAAGTGCTAGTAAAAAAAGCTGAAGGTAATATTGACGTAATAATGCCTGGTTTTACACATTTACAAACTGCTCAGCCAATTCTCTTTTCCCACTATTTATTAGCTTATTTTCAGATGTTTAAAAGAGATCTTGAAAGATTTGATGATTCATTAAAAAGGTTAAACAAAAACCCTCTAGGTTCGTGTGCTCTAGCTGGTACAACTTTTCCTATTGATAGGTTTTTTACTTCTAAACTTTTAGGATTCGATACTCCCACAGAAAATAGCCTTGATTCTGTGAGTGATAGAGATTTTGTGCTGGAATTTTTGAGTAATGCTTCCATTTGTCAGATGCATTTGAGTAGACTTTGTGAAGAATTGATTATTTATGCCACTAGTGAATTTGATTTTATAGAATTTTCTGACGATTATTGCACAGGTAGTAGTATTATGCCTCAGAAAAAAAATCCTGATGTTGCAGAGCTTATCAGAGGGAAAACAGGTGCAATTTATGGTAGCATGGTTAGTTTATTAACAACAATGAAGGGATTACCACTTGCTTATAATAAAGATATGCAAGAAGACAAAATACCTCTTTTTAATACAGCTGATAATTTACTTGGCAGTCTAAAAATCATTTCACCAATGATAGAAAAAATAAAAATCAACAGAAGAAAAATGTTTGAAGCAGCGGCCAAAGGATATTCCACAGCTACTGAACTTGCAGACTATCTTGTAAGGAAAGGTTTACCTTTTAGAGATGCCCATTTTGTTGTAGGGAAATCGGTCAAATATGCTATTGAGAAAAATAAAAGACTTGATGAACTTTCGATCGAGGAACTGAAACAGTTCTCAGAATTGATAGATGGTGATGTGTATGAGTATATTAGTGTTGAAAATGCGGCCAAGAATAAGAACAGTTATGGTGGCACGGGATTGAAATCAGTTTTGGAGCAAATCAAGAGTGCAAAACAATATTTACAGAGCATTTAATTTTTTTATCATCTTGGCTGTTATCCTTTTTTATGGTTGTGGGAAAAAAACAGACCCGGTGGCTAAAAGCTCGTTTAAAATTGCTCCTCCTCCAAAAGATTCAGTAATATTAGTGGATAATGGTTTTAAAATAATTAACCGATCAAAGGATTATATTTTAGAAGTTTATAAAAAAACTGATAATAGTTGTACCAAATATAACTTAGTAGCTAAAATAGAACCTAAAAAACACATTATTGATGATAATATAAGTTTAGGACAGAAAGTCATTTATAAGCTTCTACGCAAACATCCAGAATACAGAGTGTACTCTGAACCAGTTTATATTGAAAAGGTTTTTGCCAAAAAAGCATTTGTCAAGGTAGATAGAATTATAAAAAATGGTGACTCGTTTGAAATTAAATTGAATTTTTCTAAAAATACCAAATTTGTTTTGTATGGTTTTGATAAAAATAAGTTGAATAAAATTTCAACAAAACCTGCAATAAAAATAAAAACTGACAGGCCGATAAAAATATTCATTTTACCATATAACGATTACAACTTAAAAGGAGATTTGATTAATGTTGAACTGACTTCTGATTACTTTCAAAAACTACATCCGATAAGAAATATAAAGGTGCTTAAAAGCAACGGAAGGTATTTGATCTCTTGGGAAAATGATGCACCAAAAACAAAAATCATTGATGCAAAAACAGGCAAAACTGTTTTATTGACAGATACAAACTTTATAGAGATTACAAAGTGTTCTGATTATATTCTAATAGCTACAAATGGTATTGTAGATTCTGATGGAGTGATGGTTAACCCCTGTAATTAGATTTTGATGAGCTAATAGTTATAAGTGTTGAAAAATTTTTATTTGTAGTTATAATCCTCAAGTCTTAAAAACAAGAATCCAAATGGAGAGGTTGATATATGTTAACTTTACTTATTTCTTTATCGGTTTCCTTACTTGCAGCAATAGGACTTTATTTTATAACCTATAATTATATTTGGTCTTTAATGTTGATGGTTGTGATAATTCTTG
This sequence comes from Deferribacter abyssi, assembly GCF_049472655.1. Taxonomy (NCBI): domain Bacteria; kingdom Pseudomonadati; phylum Deferribacterota; class Deferribacteres; order Deferribacterales; family Deferribacteraceae; genus Deferribacter; species Deferribacter abyssi. The sequence goes on along the minus strand of NZ_JAQNCS010000004.1, from coordinate 28,774 downwards.
GATTAAATTTCTTCATCGGAAGATATTTTTTAAAAAAGTTAACAGCAGTATTTCAGGAAATTGAAAAAGATTTAAAAAATAATCGTTTTGAAAAAGCAATAAACAGGTTGAAAAATGCTTATGCTTTTTCCAAATGGCAGTTTTTTGTCAAAGAACAGATAAATTCTCAAATAGGTATCATACTTTATATGCAAAAGAAATTTGATGATGCAAAAAGTTATCTTGAAAAGGGGTTTGCGAAAAACTGGATGGGAATGGCTATGCTCGCCACACTTTACTTTAAAGAAAAAAAATATGAAAAAGTAAAATCAACGATGGATAAAGCTATAAAAAATGCTCCTAAAGAGGGTTTTCTTTATAGTCTGTATGCATATTTTTTAACAGAAATGGGTGAAAAGGACAAAGCAATCGAAATTCTTGTTAAGGGCAGTAAAAAAGCTCCACTTGATGAGAAACTTGAAACCAACTTAGAAGCATTGAGAAATGGTAAGAAAATGAAAATGAAAAATTATGGTACACTGTGGTTGCAATTAAATATAGAAAAAATGCCACAAGGATTTAAACCATATCAAATGGTACTTGCTAGGCAAAAAATTAGAAGAAGATAGATGTTGAAAGATATTCAAAATCAGTTCGATGATAGAAATCTTGCTATAGATAAAGTTGGAATTAAAGGGATTAAATACCCTATTATTTTAAGAGATAAGAGAAAAGGGTCCCAGCATACTATTGCCTCAATAAATATGTTTGTAAAACTTCCCCATAACTTCAAAGGGACGCATATGTCCCGTTTTGTAGAAATACTTAATAAGTATAGAGAAAATATAAGTATATCTTCATTTAAAGAAATCTTAGAGGAAATGCGAATAAAGCTAAACTCTGAAGAAGCCCATTTTGATATGGAATTTATTTATTTCCTTGAGAAAGAAGCTCCTATTTCTAAACAAGCATCATCAATGGATTATTTATGTAAATTTAGTGGTAGTGTATTTAACGAAGGGGTAGATTTTATCCTAACTGTTACAGTACCAGTTATCAGTGTTTGTCCTTGCTCAAAAGAGATAAGTCTTTATGGAGCACACAATCAAAGAAGTTATGTTACAATCTCAGTACGTTATAATCGCATGGTATGGATTGAAGACTTGATAGAAATCGCTGAAAAATCAGGTAGTTCTCCTATCTTTTCATTATTGAAGCGTGAAGATGAGAAATTTGTTACTGAGTATTCTTATGATAACCCTGTTTTTGTAGAAGATATTGTAAGGAATGCTGCACAGTATTTGTTGGAAGATGATAGGATCGATTGGTTTGAAGTTTCAAGTGAAAATTTTGAAAGTATTCACAATCACTCTGCTTTTGCTTCAATAACTATAGATAAAAAAAATAATAGTTAATTTTTACTAATATTTTATTTATTGTGGAATAAATCTGGGGTCACCCCATTTTTTTTATTGCTAGATGCAATGAATTTATCATTAATAAGCTATATACTTGAATGTGCATTTGTAATATCTGGCTGTATACTGTTCAATATTCTCCATTAGCTTTATCGTTAAAAACGCTAGTAAGAAAATAATCATTAATTTATTAGTATGTTACAAGAATATTTATTAAAAAAGCCCCTTTGATATAGGGGCTTGAAAATGTTTTTATGCGTTAGGTTTATAGCCATATTTAATGGAGAGTTTTTGAGCTCCTTCGATTATTGTTGGAATAATCTCCCTTTTTATTCTCTCGTCATCCATGCGTTCTATAGGAGCCGAAATACTTATTCCAGCAATTACTTTTCCCATAAAATTAAAAACTGGAGCTCCTACACATTTCACACCAACTTCAAACTCTTCATTGTCTATTGCGTATCCTTTATTGCGTACATCTTCAAGATTATCTAACAGATCATCTATGTTGTCTATTGTATTATCTGTCATTTTAACCAGCTTATCTGAATAATATTCTTTTATCTTATCAAGTTTTAGGTATGCAAGTTGCGCCTTACCTGTAGCAGTGGCATAGGCTGGCCCAATATTACCAATTCTGGGTACCACTCTCACTGCATGATCAGTTTCTATAGCATTGAGATATACTATATTTCCTTTTCGCAATACACTTATATGCACCGTTTCATTTACTTTTTGTTTAATTTCAAGAAGAATTTGCTTAGAGGCGTCAATTAAATTCAGCTTATTAAGATAAGCTTGTGATATTTGAAAAGCCTTAACATCCATTCTGAAATTGCCAGTTCTTTTATTATACTCTACATACCCAAAGTTTTCAAGGGTTGCCAACAACTTGTTTACATTGCTCCTTGTGAGCCCAAGCTTTGCACCAATTTCACTGATGCTAAGTTCTTGCTCACTACCTCCTAAAAGTTCCAAAATGTCCAACGCATTATTAACTGCTTGAACAGCATATTCGGATTTATCTCTACGCACTTTCAACTCCTTTAAAATAGTGTTTAAACTGTAACATATTATAAACAAATTATAACTTACAAATCGAAAATGTCAATAGGAACAGAATAAAACTCTGTTAATAGCTAGCGCTTTCTGAGAAATGCGAAAACTAAATAAAATATATTCATATTTATTAATTTTTAAATCAAAAGAGTTTTTTTACTGTAAATTACTACACAATTTCAACTACAATCAATTTCTATCCGAAGTTATAATAATAATCTTTGTTTTGTCAATGAGAATATCTTCTGGAGTTTCCTGTTTTAGCAAATTCATACTTGAAGGCATTATTTGATATTTTTACGAGAATGAAGAATATGGTTTTTTTATAAACAATAAAGTGTATCTTCTTGAAAGATAAACATAAATTGTAGTGGCAGCCAAAAAATAGAAAGATTAAGCGAAATTCTAATTGACAAATAATGTACACTACTATAAATAGAACAGTTCAAAATTTAATAAGTGGCAGGTGATGGGAGTTTTATGTTCGCTACATTGAATGAAAAGTTGAATACTATTTTCAAGAAAATTAAAGGGCAGGCAAAAATTACAGAAGAAAATATAAAAGATGCAGTCAAGCAAGTTCGATTGGCCCTACTTGAAGCAGACGTTAATTATAAAGTTGTAAAAAAATTTGTTTCTGCAGTACAGGAAAAAGCTCTTGGTGAAGAAGTATTAAAGAGTCTTACTCCAGATCAAGTTTTTATAAAAATAGTTCATGATGAAATTGTTGAAATTCTTGGTGGTGACGAATCAGAATCAAAAATAAAGCTTAACCCCATCCCTCCTACAAAAATCATGCTAGTAGGTTTACAAGGTTCTGGTAAAACTACCACAGCAGGTAAACTAGCTCGTTATTTCCAAAAAAATAAAAAAGATGTTATGCTAGTTGCCTGTGATATATATCGTCCAGCTGCTATTGATCAGCTTGAAATTCTTGGAAAACAGTTAAAAATTGATGTCTTTGCTAATAGAGAAGAAAATGATGCTGTTGCAATTGCAAGTGAAGCTGTAAAATATGCAAAATCTGCAGCTAAAGACGTAGTCATAATCGACACAGCTGGTCGCTTACATATAGACGAAAATTTAATGAATGAACTTATCAATATAAAAAACAATATCCAACCTGATGAAATACTTTTTGTAGCAGATGCAATGACTGGACAAGATGCTGTAAATATTGCCAAGACCTTCAATGAGTTGCTTGGTATTACTGGAGTAATTCTCACAAAATTAGATGGTGATGCTAGAGGTGGTGCAGCCCTTTCAATAAGAGAAGTCACCGGTAAACCAATAAAATTTATTGGTACAGGTGAAAAACTTGATGCATTTGAGCAATTTTATCCTGATAGAATGGCATCTAGAATTCTAGGAATGGGTGATATAGTTACCCTAGTTGAGATGGCTCAAGATGCCATTGAAGAGGAAGAAGCTGAAAAACTTGCAGGTAAAATCCAAAAAAAAGGGCTTGATTTCAATGATATGCTTCAACAAATGAAAATGATAAAAAAAATGGGATCTTTTGAAAGTATATTAAAACTCTTGCCAGGCTTTTCAGGTATGGGACAAATCAATGTTGATGATTCACAATTTAAAAGAATTGAAGCCATTATTAATTCTATGACTCCTCAAGAAAGAACAAATTATAAAATACTTAATGCTAGCAGAAAAAGAAGAATAGCAAAAGGAAGTGGAACATCTGTTGCAGAAATAAACAGATTGGTTCAACAATTACAACAAATGAATAAAATGATGAAAAAGTTTAAAAAACAATTTGCTGGTAAAAATAAACTTGATAAAAACATGCTAAAAAATCTTTTTAGATAAAAGGAGGTGCATTAGTGGCAACAAAAATAAGATTATTGAGAATGGGAAGGAAAAAGAGGCCTTTTTACAGAGTAGTAGTGGCTGATAGCAGGGCAAAAAGAGATGGTGCATATATTGAATCTCTTGGATATTACAATCCACTCACAAATCCTGCAGAAATTAAAATTGATGCTGATAAAGCGTTAGAATGGTTAAAAAAAGGAGCAATACCGACCGATACAGCAAGAAGTCTATTGTCAAAAGCGGGAGTTATGGCTAAGTTCCATGAATACAAATTCCCAAAGAAAAGCTAATAGTGGAGGTGTAATGTGAAAGAGTTAGTAGAATTCATCGTTAAGTCATTCGTTGATAATCCAGACAAAGTAGTTGTTGAAGAAGTTGAAGGGGAGAAGACTACTGTTATCGAATTGAAAGTTGACCCTGCTGATCTCGGCAAAGTAATCGGAAGACAGGGTAGAACTGCAAGAGCAATCAGAACAATTCTTGGTGCAGCTGGTATTAAAAGAGGCAAAAGAGTAGTTTTAGAAATCCTAGAATAAAATAAGCCCTCGAAAAGAGGGCTTTAATTTTCATTATGAAATATATAAAAATTGGTATTATAAAAAACTCACACGGTTTGAGTGGTGAAGTAAAAGTATTACCCATAACAGAATATCCAGAATTGTTTGAAACACTTAAAATACTAATGTTATCAAAAGAAGGTGAAATCATCAAGTCATTAAGAGTAGAAGAAATTAGAACGCATAATGAATATTACTTAATAAAGCTTGAAGATATCAATGATAAAGAGACAGCAAAAACTTTAAGTGGCCTTGAAGTAATGTATCCTATTCATCTTTTGCCAAAATTAAACGAAAATGAATATTACTGGTTTGAAATTGTAGGCTGGGAAGTTTACGACACTGATGGCAATTTTATAGGAACACTTGTAGACTATGAAGAAACAGGTACAGCCGAAGCTTTCAGAATAAAAGGTGAAAAAACATTTTATATGATATCAAATAACAAAGATCATGTTTTAAAGATGGACAAAACCAGAAAAAGATTAATTATCAACAGGGATGGGCTTGTAAGTGAAGATTTATAATATTCTTACCATATTTCCAGATATGTTTAAATCCCCTTTTGAACTCGGTGTCTTGTCAAAAGGTATTAAAAACTCTCTATTTAAGATAAATCCTATCAATCTCCGCAATTTTGCAGAAGATAAACATCAGATGACAGATGATTACCAGTATGGTGGTGGTGCTGGTTTAGTAATGAAACCTGAACCCATAGTAAAAGCAGCGAGATATCTAAAAGAGAAGGAAAACTCTCACATTGTACTATTAGATCCTCGAGGAAAAACCTTCAACCAAAAAAAGGCTGAAGAACTGTTAAAGCACGACAGTATTACATTTATCTGTGGAAGGTACGAAGGAGTCGATGAGCGAGTTAGAGAACTTGTTGTAGATGAAGAAATATCTTTAGGCGATTTTATTCTTACAGGTGGTGAATTTGCTGCAATGGTTATAATTGATGCTATTGCAAGGTTAATTCCAGGAGTATTAGGTGATGAAAACTCTCCTGTTGAAGAGTCGTTTACCTCAGGGCTTCTTGAATACCCTCACTATACTAGGCCTTATGAATTTGAAGGGAAAAAAGTTCCTGAAGTTTTAGTATCAGGTCACCATCAAAAGATTTATGAATGGAGACTTGAAAAATCTATAAAAATAACTTTACAAAATAGAGTTGATTTGTTAAAAAAGTCTGCTCTGGATAATAATGTTTTGTCCAGAGTTAAGGGTTTGCGCCGGCTGTACGTTGGGTTGTTGCATTATCCAATGTACGACAAAGAAAGAAATATTGTAGCCACAGCGATAACAAATATGGATTTGCATGATATTTCAAGGAGCTGTCGTACATTTGGAGTAAAAAGGTATTACATTGTAAACCCTCTTAAAGCTCAAAGAGAGATAGCTAAGAGGGTCTTAAAGCACTGGAAAGATGGTTTTGGTGCTACATATAATGAAAACAGGAAAGAGGCTTTTGAGGTAACTAGTGTAAGCGAAAGTCTCATTGAAGTGATAGATGAAATAGAGAAAATAGAAGGTGAAAAGCCAGTGCTGGTTGCAACCACTGCAAGAAAAGTGGAAGATGCAATCAGTTTTGATAAATTAAAAAGTTTTGTATTTCAAAAACCTGTCCTCTTGTTATTTGGTACAGGATGGGGTTTTGCTGATGATATGTTTGACATATGTGATTATGTATTAGAGAGAATTGAAGGTTTTGAGAATTTTAATCATTTATCTGTAAGAAGCGCAGTTGCAATAATATTGGATAGATTAAATATAAATTAGGAGGATACATTATGAAAAATAAGCTTATAGAAGCTGTTGAGCAGGAATATACTAAAAGACAGCTTCCAGAGTTTAGACCTGGCGATACTGTAAGGGTATATTTTAGAATTGTAGAAGGTAACAGAGAAAGGGTTCAGCCTTTTGAAGGTGTTGTAATTCGTATTCACAGAAACGGAGTATCAACCACTTTTACTGTAAGGAAAGTTACTGGTAATATTGGGGTTGAAAGAACTTTTCCTTACTATTCTCCAAGAATCGAAAAGTTGGAAGTGGTCAGAAAAGGTAGAGTTAGAAGGGCAAAACTTTACTACTTAAGGGCCCTAAGAGGTAAAGCTGCAAGAATTAAAGAAAGAAGATAATAGAGGGGTTAAAAATGAAAACAACATGGGCAAAACCAGATGTAGAAAAAAAATGGTATCTAGTAGATGCTGAAGGACAAACCCTTGGGAGATTAGCATCCAAAATAGCAAAAATATTAATGGGTAAAAATAAACCTATTTATACACCCTTTATTGATACTGGAGATTTTGTTGTAGTTATCAATGCAGATAAAATTCATGTAACAGGAAAGAAACTCACCGACAAAATTTATTACAGACATTCAAGATATCTTGGTGGTTTGAAACAACGAACATTGCAAGAAATGCTCGATAAAAAACCTGAAGAAGTTTTAAGGCTTGCTGTTAAAAGGATGCTTCCAAAAAATAGGCTTGGAAGAAAGATGATCAAAAAGCTTAAAATTTACGCTTCTAATGAGCATCCACATGCAGCCCAAAAACCTGAAAAGATAGAGCTTTAGGAGGCAATAGATGGCTGAATACTACTACGGAACAGGAAGAAGAAAAACATCAGTTGCAAGGGTATTTTTAAAACCAGGTAACGGTAATATAACAGTAAACGGAAAGACTTTAGATGAATATTTTGAACGCCCCACACTTAAAATGATCATTTTACAACCACTTGAGACAGTTAATGCGATAGGAAAGTTCGATTTTTATATTACAGTAAAAGGTGGTGGTAAATCAGGGCAAGCTGGAGCAGTAAGACATGGAATTGCAAGAGCTTTAGTGGCTTATAATGAAGAATTCAGACCAGCATTAAAGAAAAAAGGTTTTCTTACAAGAGATCCACGTATGGTGGAAAGGAAAAAATACGGAAAACCAAAAGCAAGAAAAAGTCCTCAGTTCTCCAAACGTTAACTACTTCTCTATTATACAGGTTGGCACTACAACGTGCCAGCCAATTTTTAAAACAACTATTTTATAGTTCTTCTTTGATAACTACTAAATTAGATTTTGTTGTGATTTTATCCTTTAGTTTGTGAATATTTTTTCAAAGAGTGTTTAAAAAAGTTTGCATATCAGGTGAATAGCCGTATTGACGAAGGGTCCTCTTTACATTCACGCTAAGTTTTAACTTTGAGCTTTCTTTTACCCAACAGTCTATTGATGTATTTTTCTTTACCTAGGTAATAATAAAATATTAGGATTTCTTTGGATGTGTTTGGAAATTTAAATGGCTCCCCGGGACGGACTCGAACCGCCAACCTAGTGGTTAACAGCCACCCGCTCTGCCGATTGAGCTACCGGGGAGCATCAAAGCGAATGTGTATATAGCAATATTGTTTTTCTTTGTCAACTTTTTTTTCTAAAAATTACTACACTTTTGCATTTTATTTATGGAAACCTTTTTCCTAATATTTCTTATCATTATTTTATCCAACAAATTATTTATACAAAACAAATTAATTTCATCTAAAACACATTATCAATAAGTATTGTTTGTTCTCTATCTGTACCTAAAGAAACAAGAGAATATTTAATCCCTAGATAACCTTTGATAAAATCTAAATACTTCTGAGCATTAACAGGAAGATCTTCATAATTCCTAACATTAGTTATATCTTCAGACCATCCATCAAGCTCTTCATAAACAGGCTCACACCCTTCTAATATTTTTAGTTCTGGTGGAAATGTATCATAAATTTTATCTTCGTATTTGTAACCTACACACACTTTTATTTTTTCCAAACCACTTAACACATCCAATTTTGTAAGTGCGATATAACTTATCCCATTTATAATAACAGAATACTTCGCTGCTACGAGATCAAGCCAGCCACATCTTCTAGGTCTTCCAGTGGTAGCTCCATATTCTCCACCCACTCTTCTAAGTCTTTCACCCATATCATCTTCAAGCTCTGTAGGGAATGGACCGCTACCAACTCTTGTGGTATAAGCCTTCATAACTCCAATAACTTTACTAATTTTAACAGGAGACAAACCTGTACCTGTGCAAGCTCCACCAGCTGTTGCATTACTAGAAGTTACAAAAGGATAAGTCCCATGGTCCACATCAAGTAGTGTCCCTTGAGCTCCCTCCATCATTATCTTTTTACCATCATCATAAAGCTTATTAATTAAATAACTTGTCTCAGCTACATAAGGTTTTAAATATTCGCCATATTTTTTGTATGTATCAAAGATTTCATTTGCATTAAGTTTTTCAAGACCATATATTTTTTCGGCAATTCTATTTACCTCTTCCACATTTTCAAAAATTTTCTCCCTCAAAACCTCATCATCAAACAAGTCGCATACTCTAATCCCAACTCTTGCCATTTTATCAGCATAAGTTGGCCCAATACCTCTACCTGTAGTTCCAATCTTTTTGGATCCTTTTTTCTTCTCAGAATGTTTGTCAAAAAGCTTATGATATGGCATAATTAGGTGACATCTTTTACTTAGAAAAAATCTCCCTTCAAAATTTATCCCTTTTGATTTCAAATCCTCAATCTCTTGAATTAAAGCTTCAGGGTCAACGACAACACCATTACCAATAATATTAACCTTATCCTCATGCATGATCCCAGATGGTATTAGATGTAAAATATACTGCTCACCCTTTATAACCACTGTGTGGCCTGCATTATGCCCACCCTGGTATCTTACAACTACATCACTTTCAGCAGTATAAATATCAACAACTTTACCTTTACCTTCATCGCCCCATTGGGCACCTAACACAACACTACATGGCATAACATACCTCTCACTTAATTATTTTTCTAAACCTATAATACTGAGGCATTTTGTTTGCCTCATTTTCCTCTAAAACCCAAATAACTTTATACCCTTTTTGTTTTAACTTTAATGCCTCAAAAAATCTTTTTTCTCCCACAACAAGATAATCATAACTCAAATCATCATCTTCAAACTTGAGATAACTTAGTAACTCCTCCACATTTATGGCAAAACCACAAGCCTGCAAAGGAAAACCATACTTGTTCATTAAATTATCATATCTACCGCCACCACAAAGAATATCACCTAAAGAAGAAATTATATCAAAGTTTATACCTGTATAATAATCGAAACCTCTCATTTCACTGGCATCAAAAACTATACAATCCTCTGGGATGCCTGCCTGTACAAGATTTTCCAGAAGCTCATTTACATATTCAAGTCTCTTTATAAAAGGTGCTGGTATATCTTTATTTTGAACCAAATTTTTAACTACTTCTCTATCACCAAAAGACTTTATCAAACTAATCAAAAAATCATAATTATCTTCATCAATTACGTTTTTATTCTTTAACTCTTTTAATCCATTTATACTTTTTTGCTTTAAACATTTAAGAATATTTTCATTATTTTTAAAGTGTTTTAAAATTTCATTAACTAAAAAGCTGTCTCCTATAATAATTTTAAACTCATCTATTCCTAGATTTTTAATTGAATTATATGCCATAAACAAAATTTCAGTATCACCTAAAAACTCTTTTACACCAAAAAGTTCACAACCAATCTGATACTTTTCTGATTTCAACCCTTTATTTAAATCAACATTCCTAAAAACTCTTCCTTTATATGATACCCTTATGGGCAAAGGATACTCTTTCATGTATAGAGAAACAAATCTACATACTTGAGGTGTAAAATCGGGCCGAAGAACCATAGATTTGCCACTAAACCTGTCAATAAATCTTATAATATTTTCATCTTTAAAATCCCATGCCACATCTTTCAATACATCATAAAACTCATAAAGAGGTAAAAATATTTCCGTGTAGCCATTTTCTTCGAATATCTTTGATAAAGTTTCTATAATTTTATTTAATTTCTTTGCTCGTTTTAAAGCTAAGCTCATAGCCCTTTAATCCTATGTTCGTAAATCACATCCTCAGCAGCTTTTATGCCAGCTCCCATTTCAAATTCAAATCCGAACTTTTTAAGTCCTAGTTCAAGAGCAGAAATTGCTATTATAGTATCAAAAACATCATGATAGCCCAAATGAGAAATTCTCATAATCTTACCTTTAAGATGATCTTGACCACCGGCAAAAGTAACTCCCATACTCTCCCTTAAAAATTTTACTAATTTTCCACCATCAATCCCATCAGGCAAATAAAAACCTGTTGCCGCATTTGATGGTATATCTTTAGCTAGCAACTGTAATCCTAAAGCTTTCACTGCTTTTCGTGTTGCATTAGCACAAATACTATGCCTTAAATAAACATTTTCCAACCCCTCGTCATGCATTAAATCGAGCACTTTATTTAAACCTATTATCAAAGATACTGCTGGGGTATAAGCTGTAGTATCATTACCTTGTGCTTTTTTTTCTTTTACTAAATCTAAATAATATTTAGGTAACTTTGATTGTTCTACAAACTTCCACGCTTTATCACTCATGGCAATAATTGACAAGCCAGGAGGTAGCATAAATGCTTTTTGAGAACCTGTAACGAGGATATCTATCCCCCACTCATCCATTTTTGTTTCCACAACTCCAACAGAGGTAATCCCATCCACTATAAAAAGTGTACTGTCAAATAATTTTACAAGATTTCCTATTTTCTCTACGGGGTGATATGCAGTAGTGGAAGTTTCGCTTGCCTGAATAAACAAAGCTTTTGCATCAGGATGTTCAATTAATGCAGACTCTACCTGCTCAACCCTTACAGAACGCCCCCATTCTAAATCTATTGTCACAACTTCAAGTTGAAATTTTGTACAAATTTCTGCCCACCTCTTACCGAATTTACCCGCATTGACAACCAATACTTTGTCACCAGGAGACAATGTATTAACAACAGCAGCCTCCATAGCGGCTGTACCACTGCCTGATATCAATAAACATTCATTTTTGGTTCCAAATATAGGTTTAAGCTTTTCTCTAACATTAGCAAAAATACTAGAAAATTCCGAAGTTCTATGATGCATCATAGGTTTTGCCATCTCAAGCAAAACTGATTCAGGTACCATAGTAGGACCAGGTGCAAGCAAATACTTTTTAATCATACTAATCTCCCCTTCTCAAGTCTTTAACGATACTATTTTTTCTTTATAATCATTAGAATTAAAAACATAACTTCCTGCCACAACGACATCACAACCTGCTTCTTTCAAACTGGCAGCATTATCACCATTTACTCCGCCATCAACTTCAATAAAAATATCATTTTCAAGTTTTAGTATCATTTTCTTTAAACGTCTTATTTTATCTAATGAAGTCTTTATAAACTGCTGCCCACCAAAACCTGGATTTACACTCATAATTAGTACCAAATCTACAAAAGGTAAAATTTCTTCGAGCATTGATAAAGGTGTCGCGGGATTTATAGAAACACCTGCTTTTACACCTAAATCCTTAATCTGTGTAATGAGTCTATGTAAATGAATTGACGCTTCGATATGAACTGTCAAGATATCTGCACCAGCTTTAACAAATTCTTCCACATACTTTTCAGGTTCTGATATCATCAAATGAACATCAAACGGCAGTTTTGTAACTTTTCTCAACGATTTTATTACAACAGGACCTATTGTAATATTGGGCACAAAGTGACCGTCCATAACGTCTATATGAATCCAATCAGCCCCTGCCATTTCAACTGCTCTAACTTCATCACCAAGTCTTGAAAAATCAGCACTTAAAATTGATGGTGCAACCAACATCATTTTCCCCTTGCTACAAAATCTTATCATATGAACACCAACATTCCAAAATTACTCAGAAGTTGTAAAACTTTATAAAAGAAAAGGCAAGATTTTTCTATAAATATGATTATTAAGCAAAATTATTTTTTAGCCTAAAATAATCATTTAATATTTTCCTATGATCAAATGCTATCAAAGAAGGCAATCTGTCCTTAGAGAAAAAATTTGCACTTTTAGCATCATCTCCAGCTTCGAAATGACCATCGAATTCAGTATAATACACCACACTTACTGTATGACCTCGAGGATCTCGTTTTGGATCAGAATAAACACCTAATAATTTTATATCATTTACGTTTATATTTGTTTCTTCAAACAATTCCCTTTTAGCAGCATCCTCCACCCTTTCTCCATAATCCACAAAGCCACCAGGTAGAGCCCAACCATAAGGTGGATTTTTTCTTTCAATTAACAAAATCGCCCCTTTACTGTTTTCCACTATTACATCTACAGTAAGCTTTGGAGTATAAATAAATTTACTTCCATATTTAAACTTCAATGCTCTGTAAATAGTATCACAATAAGGAGCTTCTACACCATGTTTTAAGTGCCTTCTTATAACCGGCATCAAAATTCCATCTACTTCTGGATTTTTACCTTTTTCAATATCTTGTAGCATACTAGTTTTATAATTTTCTAGATTTTTAGTCATGTTAATGACATTTTCATAATATTCTTTTTCAATCTCTACACCATCAAAAGATGCAGCCTTCACACCTTCTAAAATCATCATATTCATTAAATCCTTAATCTTTGAATCAGCAACCATTTTACCACATGTACTTTCCAATAAAGCTGACAAAGGGTTGAAAGCAATATTCCAAAGAAGTTTTTTCCATAAAACTTTTTCAATATTATTATCAACTTTATACTCAAACCTAGCTCTTTTAAAAATTTCCTCTAACACACTAATATATTTCTTACCACCCATGGTGGCCGCACCAAAAGTAATATTTCCTGCAGCAGAATGATTAACAACTCCTGGCGGATCAATATGTAATCCTACAAAAAGGGTGGCAAGAAGTATTTTATCTTCAGAAAAATATCTCTTTATAATATCTTTGTTATCCACACCATTTTGAAACGACACCACAAAGCCATCATCACTTAGGTGATTTTGCAACATCAAGCATGCAGTCTCAGTATCTTGAGACTTCACTGAAATTATACCAATATCATACTTTTTATCCAGTTTATCTGACGCCTTGATATCAATAACCTTTTCTCCTAACTTAAAACTTTTTATTCTTAAACCAGACTTTTTTATAGCTTCTAAATGTCTTCCTCTACATATTAATGTTACATCATATCCTGCATCTCTAAGTAACCCGCCATAAAAAGAACCGATGGCACCTGCCCCCACAACCACAATTTTTCTATTTGAAAACAAGCTCACCATCCTTCTCCTGAACTTTAATGTTTTTTCTTCTTTTAAATTTTCCTGCAAGGAGTAAATCACTCAATACATCTTCAATATGCTTTTGCAATATTCGTTTTATGGGTCTTGCTCCATACATAAAGTTATAATCTTTTTCAAGCAATATCTCTTTTGCTCTATCATCCATTTCAATACGTTTTCCAATTTTTAATAATCTTTTATTAATTTCTTCAAGCTGGAGATCAATAATCTTACATATCTCTTCTTTAGTCAAAGGTTTAAAAACTATGACATCGTCAACCCTGTTGATGAATTCAGGAGGAAACCTTTCTTTCAATTCTTTTAAAGCATTCTTTTTAAAAGATTCATATTCCAGATAATTATTTTTAATGTTTCCAAACCCAAGTTTTTTGCCAGTTATAGAACTTTTAGTACCTAAATTCGAGGTCATTATTATAATTGTATTTTTAAAATTCACTTTATAACCATGACCATCAGTCACAAACCCTTCATCCATTATTTGAAGGAGAATATTCAACACATCAGGATGAGCCTTTTCTATCTCATCAAAAAGGACTACAGCATAAGGTCTTCTTCTAACCTCTTCAGTAAGTTTTCCACCTTCATCATACCCCACATAACCAGGAGGAGCGCCAATCAATCTTGAAACATTAAACTTTTCCATATACTCACTCATATCTATTCTAATTAGAGCATCCTGAGAGCCAAATATAATCTCAGCAAGTCGCTTTGAAAGCTCGGTTTTACCCACACCAGTAGGTCCCAAAAAAATAAATGAACCCAAAGGTCTACTGGGGTTATTCAAACCTGCAAAGCTTCTCTTTATAGCTTTTGACACTAAATCTATTGCTTGATCCTGTCCTACCACATATTTTTTTAACATCTTATCTATAATTGCTGCCTTTTCAGAATCTTCTTGTCTCAGTTTTTTTACAGGAATACCGGAGATTCCTGAAACAACTTCTGCTATATCATCTACAGTTAAAATAGGCCAATTATCGTCGATTCGCTCTTTCCAATCGTTATATTTTTCATTATATTCTCTCAATTTTTTATCAATTTTATTAGAATATTTTTCAATTTCAGCAAAATTATTTGTGCCAAAGCAAGATGCTCTTTTTTGTTTCAACTGTTCTATTTCTTCTTTCAGCTCAATTAGCTCTTTGGGTAACGTATTTTTTTTCAGTTTTAATTTACTTGCTGCTTCATCAATAACATCTATACTTTTATCGGGTTGATACCTGTCCGTGATGTATCTATCTGTCAAATATATGGCCTCTTTTATTACATCATCTGGGATAAAAACTTTATGGAAGTCTTCATAATATTTTCTTAGCCCTTTGAGTATGTTTTCAGTCTCTTCTGTTGAAGGTGGCTCCACAATTATAGTTTGAAATCTTCTTTCTAATGCACCATCTTTCTCAAAGTACTTTCGATATTCTTTAAATGTAGTGGCACCTATACATTGAAAATTCCCCCTAGCAAGCGCAGGTTTCAACATATTTGAAGCATCAATAGAGCCTTCTGCTGCTCCAGCACCTATAATTGTGTGAATCTCATCTATAAAAATTATTATATTACCAGCATTTTCGATTTCTTTGATTATATTTTTCATTCTTTCTTCAAATTGACCTCTGTATTTCGTCCCAGCAACAATTGTTCCTAGGTCGAGAGAAATAAGTCTTTTTCCTTTTAATATTTCAGGGATTTCACCTTTTGCCATTCTAATAGCAAGCCCTTCCACAATAGCCGTTTTTCCAACCCCAGGGAATCCTAACAAAATAGCATTATTTTTAATCCTTCGTCCTAATATTTGAATCAACCTATCAATCTCTAGTTCTCTACCAATTACTGGATCTAAGACTCCCTTTATTGCCATTTCTGTTAAATCTTTACCAAATTCATCGATGGTGGGTGTAGCAACAGAGGACTGCTTATTATAATTTTTAGTAAGAATCCTAACTTCATCTCTTAGCGTAATGAGATCAAAGCCTAGTTTTTTTAGTATAGAAAACGCCTTTCCCCTCTTTTCTTTCATTAATCCCAGTAAAATATGCTCTGGATTTATATATTTATGATTCAATAAATTTGCTTCTTCTACTGCATATTCTAAAACTTTTCTCGCAAGGGGGCTAAACGGGATACTACCTTTTATCATTAAATTCTTACCTTCACCAGAAAGATTTTCTATCTCCTTTATCAGGGTAGTAGTATTAAATCCTCTCCTGCTAAAAATCTCGCAAGGAACCCCATTTTTATCTTTCAAAAGGCCAATCAAGAGATGCTCTGTATCAATGAATGAGTTCATCAGTTTTTCAGCTTCTTCTCTAGAAAACAAAATCACCCGCCTTGCTCTTTCTGAAAAATATTCAAACATAATTTCCTCTTTTTCCTTTAATTATATATAATTCCACACAAGTTAACCAACTATTATTTGCAAATATAAACTTTATTGATTATAATAAACTATAGCAGGGTTATGTCAAGAATTGTTGAATTAAAACTTAGGGGAGTATTGGTTGATTAAAATTCCTGTTGATCAAATTAAATTGGGGGTAACTATTTTAAAAACTGATAAACCATGGTTAAATTTATCATTAATGAATAAACCCGTAACAGATCTTAACATTAAAGATATTCTCAAAAACTATGGTGTAAAAGAAGTTTTTATAAAAAAAGATGACATCGCTGAAGATATTTATGGCTTAGAAAAATCCTTTAAAAAAGAATTACTCAAACAAGCTGAAAAACTTGATATATCAAAATATACAACTACACTCAAAGAAATTGATGAGTTAAAATCTCTACATGAAAGAGCAAAAAAAATCACAAAACAACTATATTTAGATGCTAGAGCAGGAAAGTCGATAGATACGGATACGGCCAAGAAAGTAGTAGAAACTTTTGTTGATTCATGCTTTAAAAAACCACATCTTGTGGTAACTCTTTCAAGGCTTAAAAGTTTTGATGAATATACTTTCGTTCATAGCCTAAATGTTGGTATTTTATCCATTGTACTAGGCAAAAGATACGGTTTTGACGTGCCTGGGCTTAAAAAGTTAGGATTAGGTGCATTATTGCATGACATAGGTAAAATGAAAGTGCCAGATGAAATTTTAAATAAACCTGGAAAACTAACAGAGGAAGAATTTGTCATAATGAAAAAACACCCTGTTTATGGATATGAACTTTTAAAAAGCGATCCAAACATGACAGAAGAAGCTTTAAAAGCAGTCTATTTACATCATGAACGAGCAGATGGTAGCGGCTACCCTTTAGGGTTAAAAGAACCTCAAATACATTTATATGCTAAGATTGTTTCAATTGTTGACGTTTATGATGCAATCACTTCAAAAAGAGTTTATCATGATGCTATGCTTCCACCAAAGGCTTTACAAACAATATTTAGCTGGTCGGAAAAGCATTTTAACAAAATCCTTGTAAAATTTTTTATGGAGGTAGTCGGCATCTACCCTGTAGGAACTCTTGTTTTATTAGATACTGGTGAGCTAGCAATTGTTTTTGAACAAAACAAAGATGATCCCACTAGACCTAAAGTGCTTGTAATAACTGATGAAAGGAAAAAAACTACAGAGCCTTATCTTTTTGACCTAGGAAAATACAACCTATTGACCAAAAAACCTTATAAATCAATAATAGCACCTCTTGATTCAAAAAAATTACATATTGATACAAATAAAATTATGGATAAATTCCTATTAAAGGTAAAACAAGGAGTATCTATATGAAAAAAAATTATTATGCGCTTACTTTTATCAGTGAAGATAGGCCTGGTATTGTAGCAAAAGTATCTAAGGTCTTATATGAAAATAATTTTAATGTGGAGGACTCTTCCTCGACTCTATTAAGAGGTTTTTTCTCAATGATTCTGATAGTTAGTTGTACTAATGATTATAAAGTAAACGAGATAAAGAAAAAATTTGCACCTTTAGTTAAAGAACTTGGGATGGCTATAAGTGTTAGAAAAATTGATAAACTAAAAACGCTACCATCAGGAGAGACATTCATTATCTCAGTGTATGGTGCTGATAAACCAGGTATTGTGTTTAAAGTAGCAGATTTTTTAGCTAATAATGAAATTAATATCATAGATTTACAAACAAAAGTTGCAGGTAGTACTGAAAAACCTGTTTATATAATGGTGTTAGAAGTTATTATCCCTGAAGATCTCAAAAAGCAAAACTGGGTAGAAGAATTAAAAGAAATTGCAAAAAATATAAACACTGATATAAGTATTCGTCATATTGAAACATACGAGTTATAAATGGCTGTTAGAGATGTTTTAGTTTATCCAAACCCGCTTTTGAAAGAAATAAGTAAAGAACTTGATGATATTAATGAAAAAACAAAAAACGTAATTAAAGACTTAATAGACACAATGGATGCCACAAGCCATTCTACAGGTATAGCTGCGCCACAGATTGGTGAATTAATCAGAATTATAGCTATAGATCCTGGGAAAAATAAAAAATGTAAAAGTCATCATGGTAAAAGAGTAATGATAAATCCTGAAATTATAAAATGGGAAGGTCTTATTCAATCTCGTGAGGGGTGTATGAGTGTACCTGATTTTACAGGAAATGTTAATCGAGCTGAGAAAATTGTAGTCCAATTTTTTGATGAAAACATGAAACAACACGTTTTTGAAACAGAAGGATTTGAAGCTATATTGATTCAGCACGAAATTGACCATCTTGATGGAATACTATTTATTGATAGGATTATTTCCAAAAGAACCGATTTGTTTAGGAGGAAAAAGTACAAATGAAAGTGCTAATAACTCAAAAACTTCCTTTTGATATGGAAGAATACCTTAAAGATTTTGAATTGGATTACCGTAAAGAATCTACTCCCATACAATATGAAGAGTTATATGAAAGAGGGAAAAATGCTCATGGGATCATCTCGATGCTTTCTGATAAAATAGATAAAAATTTCATTGAGAATTGTGTAAATTTAAAGATCATTGCAAATTACGCTGTAGGTTATAATAACATTGATGTAACTTTTGCCACCAAAAAAGGGGTTGTAGTATGCAACACTCCAAATGTTCTAACAGAAACTACCGCAGAATTAGCTTTTGCTCTTATGATTTCAGTAGCAAGGAGAATTGTAGAAGCTGACAATTTTACAAGAAACGGTAATTTTACAGGATGGAGCCCCGAATTATACCTTGGTACCGACCTTTATAAAAAGACTGTAGGACTATTTGGGTTTGGAAGAATTGGACAAGCTTTTGCAAGATGTTGCAAAGGGTTTGATATGAATATTATTTATCATACTAGACATAGAAACTTTCAGGCAGAAATTTTAACGAATGCAAAATATGTGTCTTTTGACGAACTGCTTGAAGAATCCGATTTTATTGTAATTATAGCGCCATTAAATGATGACAGCTATCACAAATTTACTATCAATGAATTTAAGAAAATGAAAAACAGTGCTTA
Source organism: Deferribacter abyssi (assembly GCF_049472655.1). Classification (NCBI taxonomy): domain Bacteria; kingdom Pseudomonadati; phylum Deferribacterota; class Deferribacteres; order Deferribacterales; family Deferribacteraceae; genus Deferribacter; species Deferribacter abyssi. Next base: position 9,286 of record NZ_JAQNCS010000004.1, on the reverse strand, counting down.
TTTAATAAACATAGGTAGAGGTCCTATTATAAAAGAAGACGACCTTGTAACAGCACTTAAAGAAGGATTGATAAAAGGTGCAGGGCTTGATGTTTACGAATTTGAACCAAAAATACATCCAGAGCTATATGATTTAAAAAATGTTATTCTTCTACCTCACATAGGTAGTGCTTCTGTAGACACAAGAGCAAAAATGGCAAAGCTATGTGCAGACAGCATTATATCTTTGCTTAAATACAATAAAAAACCTATGAACGCCATAAATTAAAACCTAGTTCTATTAGATGTTGACAAATGATCAATTTTTATATAATTAAGTTAAATGAGATACAAAGTAAAGTTATGTTTACTCTTTTTTTTCGTATTCGTAGAAATATCGTATTCTAAAGAAATATTATTAGTGATAAGTTATCATAAAGATTTTCCATGGGTTAAAGATTTTGAAAAAGGTTTTTTTGAAGTAATTACAGAAAAAAGAGTAGAAAAATTTTATTTAAACTCTAAACATGGTTCAAATATCGAGATTGCCAACAATGTTACAAAAGCTGTAAAAATTATAGAAAAACAAAGCCCCAAAATTTTAGTATGTCTTGATGATAATGCTTTTGAATTTGTGTGTAAAAAATATTTCAATACTGACAAACAGATTGTATTTGCTGGCATAAATCGAGATAGATCTTATTATAATTTGGAAAAAGTCTCTAATGTAACAGGAGTCTTTGAGCACATTTATTTTGAACAAACCTTTGAAATAATTAAAGATGCATTTCCAGCAGCAAAAAATATTTTGCTTCTATCTGATAAAAGTGCCAGCTCTTTATCTGCACTTGAAAAGTGTCCCAAAAAATATAAAGGGCTACATATAACCATAAAAAATATTGAAAATTTTACAGATTGGCAAGAAGAGATAACGAAAGCTCAAGGTATTTATGATATATTAATTATTTTAACATGCGCAAAAATAAAAGATAACAAAGGCCGTTATTTACTTAATACTGATGTTTTAAGTTGGACTTTAAAAAATAATAGACTTCCAGAAATTACTTTACTAAACTGGATGGTACAAAAAGGGGCTCTAATGGGTGTGACGATATCTGGTTATTATCATGGCATAGAAGCTGGAACTATCGTCCAAAAACTATTAAATGGATTCCCCATATCCAAAATACCATACATCAAATATACCAAGGCTGAGCTTACTGTGAATTTAAAAAGAGCTAAAGAATTAAATATTCAACTACCTATAGGTATTTTAATGTTTGCAAATACCATTAATTAATCAATTGTCACCCTTTGGTGGCAAATAACGGATATTGAAGTAACAAAATTTAACATTAATACTTTTGATACTAAAAAGAATAAGTATTACTTGGATAATAATCATGTTTAAAAAAATTGCTTTATCAGGTTTTATTTTAATTTTTATATTTATTTTTTCTTTCTTCATTATACTACAATTACAAAAAAAAGAATACAACATAATCAAAGAATCAAATGCAAAACAGATAAAAATGTTAATAGCCGAACTTAATAATAAAATTGAATCAAACATAAATTCTGAAGTAGAAAAACTTCATATTTTATCAAAACTTATCACATATGATATTAATAACTTCCCAGAATATAGTGAGATAATTATTGACAATAATACAAATTCTTTCATTATGCTAATTTCTCAAGAGGGAAATATAGTTTTTACTTATCCTTTTCGGAAAAGTTTTGTAGGTTTTTCCATATTGTCATTTCCAGATATAGCAAATTTTTTTATCAGGTTAAAAAAAACAAACACACAACAAATTTCATTTTTAAACGTTAAGTATTTTGATAACAAAAATCTAAATTTTGTAAATAAAACATTTATAAGCATTGGAATTACTAGTAAACTTGTTAATAACAATAATTTTTATATTATAAAGTTCGTACCATATAACGTATTTTTTGGTAATGCGTTAAAAAAATTTAAAAATATGTTGGGTGAATCGATTGTAATTTATTTGAAAGATAAACCTGCAGTTTCTGATAATAATAGTATCTTTGAATACAATATCAAAGGTTTAAAATATTTTGTTGTTATAAAAGGAATACATGATTCTACAGCAAAGAGTCTTAAAACCCATTTTAAAAAAATTAACTTTTTGATAATTTTGTTAATTTCAATTACATTTCTAATGGGTGCTTTTATTATATTTAATCTGTTTGCATCTCATAAGAAACTTGAAAGCTTAGTTAATGAAAGAACCAAAGAGTTGAGTATTGAAAAAGAACGTTACAGACTTTTCTTTAATTATCTTCCATTAGCAGCCATAGTTTATGATCTTAAAAATCTACAAATTTCTAATTTCAATGACAATGCTGCAAATTTAGGAATCAGCAAAGGAAAAATCTTGAATGAATTAATTAATAACGAAAAAGCACTCCAGGAACACCTTGCTCTTGTTGAAAAAGAAGGATACGAATCTTCTGTTATCTACAGCGCTGACAAAAGAATTTTTGAACTTCATACTATAAAGCTTATGGATGAAAATAAAGCGCTATCCATAATTAATGACATAACTGAACAAAAGGCTATAGAAGAAAAACTTCAACAAGCGCAAAAACATGAAATAATAAACACAATCACCTCAGGAATATCTCATGACTTCAAAAACACGATCAATAATATACAAATTTATTTATCACTCATTGAAAAAAATAAAGAAAATTCTCAACATTATATAAATACATTGAAATCTATTATTATGTCGGCTAAAGAACATATTGAAAATTTATTAACTATTTCTCATCAAAGAAAACCCAAAACTATAAAACTTACATCAGAAGAGCTGATGAAAAACTTTATCCAGCTTGTTAATAATTATATTCCTAAAAATATTTATATAACATACATTAACTTGATTCCCCAAGCTAAGCTGAGGATTGCAAAAGGAAGTGTTATTCAAGCTTTTTTAAATATTATAATAAATTCTGTGGAAGCAATAGGAGATAATGAAGGAACAATAAGCATTATTGTAGACAAGGAACAAATAAATAAACAAAATTTTGTAAAAATAACTTTTAATGATAACGGACCTGGAATTAAAAACGATATACTAAAAAATATTTTAAAGCCTTTTTATACTACTAAAGAAAATGGTTGTGGTTTGGGACTTACTCTAGTAGATAGAGTAATCAAAGAATCAGGCGGATTTATGAATATTGAAAGTAATTATGGTGAAGGAACTACAATAAGGATTTTTTTACCGGAAGTTTGACACATGTTTAAAAACTTTGCTGAGATACTGAAGATAAACATAAAAGATAAAAATATTTCAGAAGAAATCATTTACTTATGTAAACATTCCTTGTTTCTTAAAAACTACATTTTAAAATTTCCAGAATCACTTTTAAAAGTAAAGCCATTATTAGGGAAAACTAGAGACAAACAAACAATATTTGCAGATTTATCACAAACTGATTACTTGAAATTTACTCCTCAACAATTTTGCAGCTTTTTACGTCATAAAAAAATGGAAGAATATATTATTATCGCTTATAATGATATAATTAAAAATATTGATGTATCAGAAACCACTTTCCACCTTTCTTCCTTTGCCTGTGCAATTTTAGAACTTACTTATAAATTTGCTTATAATCAACTAAAAAATAATTTTGGTACCCCTAGAAATAACGCTGGAGATGAAGTACCTTTTGCTATTATAGGATTGGGTAAACTAGGTGGTGAAGAATTAAATTTTAGTTCTGATATCGATATAATATATGTATACGGTACTGAAAAAGGGTTTACTGATGGAAAGAAAAAAATTTCTAATCATGAGTTTTTCGTAAAATTAGGTGAAAAAATTTTTCATTATCTATCCGATAGAGACGAAATAGGTATAGTTTTTAGAGTCGATTTAAGGCTGAGACCAGACGGAGAAAAAGGGCCTTTGGCTTTACCATTGAGAAGCTACGAAATTTACTATGAAACTTATGGGCAAAGTTGGGAAAGAATGATGCTTTTAAAGGCAAACCCTGTGGCTGGAAACATTGATTTTGGATATCAATTTCTTGAAACTGTAAAACCTTTTGTTTTTCGTAGGACCCTTGACACCAAACTCATCAATGATTTAATTGAAATTAAAAATAAAATTCAACGTCGAGTCGATTTAAAATCAAAAAATGAAAAAAATGTCAAATTAGGGTTTGGAGGCATCAGAGAAATAGAATTTATAGTTCAAGCTCTCCAAATACTAAATTATCCAAAACATCCGGATATTTTTCATAGAAATACTTTAAAGGCGTTAGAAAAATTAACTGAAAAAAAACTACTAAACGAAAATGATAGCAAAACATTAACTAATGCTTACAAATTTTTAAGAAAACTTGAACATATGACACAAATTGAAAATGAATTGCAAACTCATACAATTCCTGAAAACAGTACAACATTCCACCTATATTTAGAAAGATGTGGGTTTAACACCAAAGAAGAGTTTGAAAGTAGATATAATGAAATTACCTCATCTGTTAATAGAATATTTTCTAAGCTTTTGGAAAATAAAGATTATGATGAAACAGCTGTTCTGTTTGACGAAGAACTAGATATAGAAGATATAACTTTTTATTTAAAGAGTAAGAACATAAAAAAACCTGAAAAATGCGCAAAAATTATAAAACAGATAATTAGAGGAAATAGATATACTCCAAGACAAAAAGATGAAAAAAAACTCTTAAAGCTTTTTTTCAAAACCATTATCCCCAATCTTTATCAATACGAAAATCCAGATGAAATCTTAAATTTTTATGAAAAACTTTTTTTAAGAAGATCTAATCTCTATTTAATTTATGATTTGGGTTTAGAATCACCTCACTTTTTGCAAAAATTAACAAACCTGTTTGCAATGAGTAAACATCTTTCAGAAATTGCATTGAACAATCCAAACACATTAGAATTTTTATACGATCCAATCTCTCCTGATTATACTGTAGAGAAAATACTTTCTTTACTTAAAGATACCATCAATAAAAAAAATATTGATGAAGAACTGGAATACGAACTTTTAAGATTAAAACAAAAAGAATATATTTTTAATATAGGGTATCTTTATCTCAATAAAAATATAAACATTGTTCAAGCCATGTATTCTCTTACCAATATAGCAAGGGCATTTACTATTTTAGCTTTTGAAAGAAGTTTTAAGAAATTAACAGAAAAATACGGATCACCTATCACTAAGAATAAAAATATTTCCGACTACCTTGTCGTAGGTTTGGGTAAACTTGGAAGCTTTGAAATCAGTTTTGGATCCGATTTAGATTTAATAATTTTGTATGAAGATAATGGATTTACAGATGGTCCAAAAAAAATTACTAATAGAGAATTTTTTTCCAAATTAGTTCAAAAAGCAATTCATTATTTATCTACAATGACTTACAATGGATACCTTTACAAGGTTGATATGAGATTGAGGCCTAGTGGTTCAAGTGGAACTCTAGTAACAACAATAAAATCTTTTGATGAATATCATAAAAAAGAGTCAATGACATGGGAAAAGCAGGCGCTTTTAAGAGCTGACGTTATCAACGAGCAATCTTCACTTACACAACTTTTTTTCAGCATTAAAAATAGAATATTATTTACAAAAGAAGTTAAAATAAATCAGCTACAAGAAATATATGATATGAGAATGCGAATTGAAAAAGAAAAGGGGTCTCCTTATAACAAAAATGATTTCAAAGCAGGTTATGGAGGCCTAATAGATATTGAATTTATTGCTCAATCATTTCAATTAAAATATGGTTATACTTCTGAACTTTTGAAAGGAACTAACACTCATTATATTTTACATTTTTTAAAAGATTTAGGTTTTATTACAAATAGAAATTTCTATGCACTCCACAATTCTTATCTTTTTTTAAGGCATATTGAAAATCTGACTAGGGTCTATCAAAATTTATCAACTTCAAAACTTCCTAACGATAACAACCTGTTAGCACAGATTGGACATTTTTTTGGTTACAAAAAAGATGCTCATGAAAAAATTATCTCCGATTTTCAAAGTGTTAGGAAAACTGTAAGAGGAGCATTTAATCGCCTATTTGCAGAGCTTTTAAAAGAATGAAAATTCTTTATGTCCTTGATTACAACACTTTTTTAAGTGATTATGTTGGTGTAGCTAAACATGTCAACATTTATGCGGATTTCATCTGGTTTAGAATAAAAACAAACAATTTAAACTTAATTTATGAAAAAACACTAAAACTTACCAAGTTTATAGATAGGAAGAAATTGATTATTTCTGAACATATAGAAATTGCAGATATTTTATCCTTAAAAGGTGTTCATTTGAATAAATATTCAATACCTACAATAGAAATTAAAAACAAATTTCCATATTTAACTGTTGGCTATTCAGCGCATTTTCTAGATGAAATTTCAAAAATTGATGCAGATTATTACACTTTAAGTCCTATTTTTTATACAAAGAAAAATTATCCCATTACACCAATAGGTCATTGTATTCAAATTCCACTAAATAAAAAAGTATTCGCCCTTGGAGGGATAAACTCCAAAAATGTTTTATTGCTTAGAAACAAAGGATTTTACGGAATAGCAGGTATTAGCTTTTATAAAGAGCTTGAAAATATAAAAAATTTGCTGAATGTTTGAAGGCGACGCCCGGAATCGAACCGGGGTACGCGATTTTGCAGACCGCTGCCTAACCACTCGGCCACGTCGCCTTATGATAAAAAAGCGGGTGACGGGACTCGAACCCGCGACCTCAACCTTGGCAAGGTCACGCTCTACCAACTGAGCTACACCCGCTTACTAACTCATAATGGGATTTACTTAATATATTCAATGTCTTTTTTTGTCAATAAAAATTTTTTTCTTGAAGTCATCCCGTTTTTTTATTGCTAGTATAATTTGTGTTTATGTTTCAAATAGTTATACGTTTTTATTTATGGAAAAACATTTTCTTCATTCTCGCAAAACATCCGGTTTTGCTCCGAGGCAAGCTCCTCTAAAACCGCCATCCATGGCGGTTTTATGGGAACTTGAACCCAAAAAATGTTTTTCCATAAATAAGTTCAAGCGATGTAGTGTAAAAAATGAGGTAACTCTAGGGTGATTTTCGCTTGACATTTCTGATGTTCATTATAATTATACGGTATGTTGACAATGATTTGGTTGTGCTGGGGAGGACCTTTTTAATTTTAATATACACAATTTTAAAACAGTAGGGTTGTGTGAAATATATGAAGTATGGATATTACAAACGAATGTTTTTCAAGCCACTTTCAGAAGGTGGCATTGGCGGTAGCCTGCCCAGTATCCGTATTAGTGATTCATTTCATGGTCATTTGTAGCTATTTGGACTTGTTTGCAATTTTAAGTTTGAAATAATATCTTATTTTTATTGAAATTATTTTTATTGGGGCTGGTTTAGGGAGGATGTGATGAGAGTTTTGTTGTTTTTTCTCATTGTATCACTAAGTGCAGCCATTTCATTTGCTAAGGTAAACCTGAATACTGCAAGTTTAAAGGAGCTTATGGAATTAAAAGGGCTTGGTAAGAAAAAGGCAAAAGCTATTATTGAATATCGTATGGTTCTGCCTTTTGAGAAGGTGGAGGATGTTTTAAAGGTTAAAGGAGTAGGTAAGAGATTTTTAGAGAAGAATAGAGACAATTTGTGTGTTGGTGATGATTGTTAGTTAAGAAAATTATTACCAGCCCCATTTTTTAGGTAGAGTTAGATTTTATTTTGCAAGTCATTTTATTTTTTATTATATTAATTAAGTGTAGGAATAGGATAAAGAGGTAGTTTTATGGGTGAGAATAAAAAAGATAAAGAGATTTTCCCAACGGAAATTCAGGCGCTTATAGCGGGGATTTTTCCTAATACAAGGTATTTTGATGATAAGTTTAAGTATTTGCAGTTTCAAATAAATGTTCTTAGAGATAATCAGAATGAATTTAGAGATCAACTGAAAGACTTCAAGAAGGATGTTGATTATAGGTTTAATCAAATAGACAAACGTTTTGAGCAAGTGGATAAGCGCTTTGAACAAGTAGATAAAAGAATAGATGAATTAAAAAGTGATATGATTTATAGGTTTGAACAGGTAGATAAACGTTTTGAGCAAGTAGATAAACGTTTTGAGCAAATGATAGCAGCTGTTGAGAAGCTGTCAGATAAGTTGGATAAACGTGATATAGAGCAGAGGAATTTTACCATTAGGATGTTTTCCATCTCTATAGCTATTTCAATATTAGGGGCATTAGGTGCTTTTTTGAAGATATTAGGGGTTATATAAAATTATAAATTTTGAGTGTTGGATTTTGAATTTTGAATTATAAGTTATGGATTTTGAATTATTTTTTAAATAATTAGCAAACAATAAACTAACTATAACTAACTATAAATTTAAACCCAGCACAGAAAATGAGAAAAATAAACCCAAAGCCAAAAATACCCAACACCCAAAACCTAATATAATTACTGCGAACTACCATGAATAACCATAAATAACAACAAAATAAAAACATATTGATTAAAATCTCTTTGGATATATAATTGTATATATAATGTAAGTTTGTAATTGGAGGTTTTATGGCTGTTGTGAAAAAGCTTATATCGTTGGATGAGTCTGTTGCAAGAGAATTGGAAATAATCTCAAAAGCCTTAAATAAAAGTCAGAAAGAAATCGTTGAAGCTGCTTTGGATTTTTATTTCGATTATACTGATGGTATTATTGCTGACAAAATTACTGATGACATCAAAGAGGGTAAAATAAAAGTTTATGATAGCAAAGAAGTTTATGATGAGTTAGGAATAGATGTCAAAGAAGTTGAAGGTTAAATATTCTGAGATTGCCGTAAAGGATTTAAAGAATTTTAATGTGGCCGAAAGACAACTAATTGTTAAGAAAATTCATTACTTAGCTGATAATTTTGAAGAGCTCAAAAAAACAAAAAAAATCACAGAGCTTAAAGGGACAAAATACAAAGGACAATATCGTTTTATTATAGCAAGAAAAATAAGAGCTATTTTTAGGATAGAGAATGAGGAGTTAATTTTATTAGTTTTGCGCATTGGTAAAAGAAAAGATGTTTATAAATAATAGATTTTGGATTATGAATTTTGAATGTTGGATTTTAGATTATGGATTTTGAATTATTTATTTAAATATTTAGCAAACAATAAACTAGCGATAAACTAACTACCAACTAACAATTAACTAACCAAAAATTACTTGGGATACCGATACATGATTTTCAATATATAGTGAGTTAGAATAGTGG